>DASUZI010000334.1:0-3473 GCA_036376955.1 Nitrososphaeraceae archaeon | reverse complement strand
GAAAAAAAATGGAATATTTAGCAATGCTTCCTGGGCCTACTAACGTTCCAAACCGTGTTATGAGTGCTATGCTTGCTCCTATTATAAATCATCGTAGCGAAGATTTTAGAATTTTATACAAGCGAGTGATCGAAAAAACACAAAAAGTTTTTGAAACTAGTGCTGATATTATTTTATTAACTACCTCAGGTACTGGTGCTGTTGAATCATCAGTAGTCAATTTGATAAAAAAAGGCGATAAAGCAATTATCCCTGTCAATGGAGAATTTAGTACTAGGCTTGCTGATTTGATAGATAGTTGGGGTGGAAATGCAATCAGAATAACAGCACCTTTTGGAGAGAATCCTCCAATTGAAAAAATTGAGGAAGCATTTGAAGCTAATAAAGATGTAAAAGCATTGTATGCTGTTTATAATGAAACCTCTACTGGAACTACAATTAGATATATGGATAAATTAGGTGATCTTTGTGGAAAGTATGGTTCGTTCTATATAGCCGATGCTGTATCTATCTTGGGCGGAGATGAACTCCCAGTAGACAAGTGGAATATCGATATTTGTATCACAGCATCTCAAAAAGCTCTTGCAGCACCGCCAGGTGTTTCTCCTATATCAATAAATGAAAGGACGAAAAAATATATGCAGTCAAATCCATCACCAATATTGTATCTAAATCTTAATAGATATTTCAAATATTATAAAGAACACACTGAAACGCCATTTACTCCTGCTCTACCGTTGTATTATGCATTTGATGAAGCACTTACACTAGTGCTAGAAGAAGGTATGAGCAAAAGAATAGAAAGGCATAAAATATGTGCAGATGCATTTTATTCTAGTTTAAACGCGTTAGGTCTGACTCCTTTTGCTAAAGAAGATGCAAGAAGTAATGTAATTATCGCATTAAATTATCTCGATGGAATGGATGATAAGAAATTTAGGACTTTGTTATCAGAAGAATTTAAGGTTTTAATTGCTGGTGGGTTCGGAAATCTAAAAGGAAAAGTATTCAGAATAGGCAGTATGGGTGAAGTCACTAGATATCATGTCATGAGAACTATGTCATCTATTTATTCGGCAATGAAAATGTTAGGAATAGATGCAAAAGAAGAGGCATTATCTGTTGCGGAAGAAAAGTTAAAAAATCTATAAATTTATTAGTTTTTTCTTTCATTCATTTTTTTCTTTTTCTTGTCAAACTTAATATAAGGTAAATAAACAGCGATTTTTATGCCCTTTGATAAAGGATCTTTAATATTATTAGATTATACTGCTAGAATCAAAGATAATGGTGAAATTTTTGAAACAACTATTGAAGAAGATGCAAAAAAATCCACTTTATACGATCCAACTAGGAAATATGAGCCAAGACTTGTATCAGTTGGTGAAGGGTGGGTATTAAAGGGACTCGATGAAGCTCTTGTTAACACAAATGTAGGAGACAAACATTCATTTGAAATTTCCCCAGATAAGGGATTTGGTGAAAGAGATACAAATAAGGTTAGAATGATCCCACAGCGAAAATTGGGAGAAAAAGCTCATGAAGTAAAAGTTGGCGATTTAGTGGAATTGGATGATCGAACAGGGATAATTAGATATATTGGCTCTGGAAGAGTACAAATCGATTACAATCATAGACTTGCAAGTAGGGTTCTAGTTTATGATGTAAATGTTATAAAAAAAATTGAATCAAATGATGATAAAATCAAATACTTGATTAAACGACGACTTCCAATCGAGGATGAAAAGTTTAAATTTGAAAACAAGTCTGACGAAGTAATAATAGAATTATCAGAAGATGTTTCTTTATTGGATGGATTACAAATAATTAAAAAAGCAATAACGTCTGATATTTTCAAATTTGTAAATGAACTTAACAAGATAATCTTTCAAGAAGTCTATTTGTCACAAAAAGATAAAGATTCTACTACTGAAAGCACTACAACTAGCAGCGAACCTAATTCTGGAACCTCAGAAACATCTGCATCTGAAACCTCAGAAACATCTGCATCTGCAGATCAAACATCTTCATCAAAATCAACAACTAGTCCAAAATCTAAAAAGACTACTTCAGGGTCAAAGGTTGACAACTAAAACAATAATTTTTTGTATCTATTTTTAGATACTATTAATTATCAAAATTTTTTATTTAGGTTACATATTTTAAAAAACATAAAAATATTTTTTGTAAAAAATTTAATGATTTAAATAACTTTCGTTGATTTTGCTAGTTTATAAGCTGATTTTTTATTGAGTTTTGTCTTACTCAAAATTGTGTACCTATCAGGTCTTAAATCTTGAGCCATTATTAATGACTGAACGATATCTTTTTCGGTTACATTTATCTGACTGGCTTTAATAGGTGCATTTACATTTTCTAAAACTGATATAATTGCTTCAAAATCCATATCATGAAGCCTAGCCATTATTATTGTTCCTAGTCCTACTCTTTCACCATGAAGACCACACTTGCCATCAGTGATATATTCTAAAGCATGACTAAATAGATGTTCAGAACCCGAACAAGGTCTACTACTGCCTGCTATTCCAGCAGCGACACCAGCACTAATCAATGCCTCTATTATAGTTCTTACTCCATTTTCATTTATCAATAATTCTTTTGATTTATTCATAATAATATCCGCACTTAATTTGGCTAAGTGAGCAGAATATGTTCCAAAATATTCATCTTTTTCATCTCTAGCTAATTCCCAATCTTTTACAGCAGTAAGTTTGCCTATTAAATCGCCACAACCACTAGACAATAATCTTGTTGGTGCTTCAGAAATTAATTTAATATCAGCCAGTACTCCTATTGGAGTATTTACTTTGATAGAATGAGGTTTATCTGATCCTTTTAGAGAAACAAATGGACTCGAAATACCATCATGAGAAGCAGAAGTGGGAATACTTATAAAAGGTTTTTTAATTGAATATGCAATCATTTTTCCAACATCGACAGATTTTCCTCCTCCGATTCCGAGTATTAGGTCAAGTTTTAATTTTTCAATCTCTGCTGTAATTTTAGACACAGCATCGAAAGATGCCTCTTTTCTAATGAACCAGTAATTTTTAATACCATAGGAATCCAATGATTTTCTTATTTTATTTTCGAAATTATTTTTTACAGATTCCCCACTAATTACAACTACATCGGATATTCCGTTGTTGATATCTCCTATAAAATTTCCAAGTTCAGAAATTAGGTTATAACCAACGAGAATTTTCCTTGGGAGCTCCATTAAATGAGTACTGGACTTCAAATACTTGTCTTTAAAATAAATTATAATTATTTAATGAAATAAATATATTCCTTAATTTTAAAATTTTATTTTTGGTTGTCCTTTTATTATTCTTTTTGTTGCCCTGGTTTTTGTCCTTCCTGTGATTCTTGTTGTTGTTGTACAAGATCAGCTATCGCATATCCCATGCCAACTCTTTTAATTTTTATTTTGACTTGATCTCCTACTTTTG
>DASUZI010000333.1:0-2563 GCA_036376955.1 Nitrososphaeraceae archaeon | reverse complement strand
TAAACATACCTTTTTTATTTTACTAATATAATTTTATGTTAGAATTGTGATTATATTAATCATAGAATAACTCTGCGTTATTCAAATAATTGGTCGCACTTTATAGACGGGTAAAAATCCTACTGGCCCCTTGGACTATGTGTTCCAATCCTAATGATTATACATATTTAAAGAAAAAATGAATCTGTCAGTTTGTATACTAGGAGAAAGTTTAATTATCAAAAATCCATTCCAATAAGCCAAATCTTTATATCAGTTTTGAGAAAAATATTATTATTAGATTCACACTTATTCTTTATGAATTACGTATATTTTAGCTAGTGTTAACTAATAATCTTAGAGTAAAAATAAATATTTATTGATGTAAAGAAATATGATTTATTAGCGTAATCCTAGAGCATCTTTCAAATCTATTTCGTGATCCTGTTCTTGTACAATAATTCCTCTTAATGTCTCAGATAAAGCATATTCACCAGCATGTTCAGCCTGACGAATCCTTTCTCTATAATTCTTAATTGTGTCTTGTTCGGCTCTTAAATCTATTTCAAGCATTGTCTTTGAATCCTGGGAATATTCAGCATCTTCACTTTTTATAGTCGGGTCTCCTCCAAGATAATCGATCTGCTTGGCTACCTCTAACGCATGTGCTAATTCTTGGGAGGCATGTTCTTTCAATTGTTGAGCTATATCTCCATATTGTGCCCCCTTTAATGTAGAACTGAACACAACATATTGGATAATTGCTTTGTATTCTCTTGCCAAGTCTTCATTTAATCCTTTTATTATTTCTTCCTTACTAGCAGATGATGGTATTTCAGTATCTGCAGGGCTATTATTAGTATTATTTGACATAGCCTTTTCTAATATACATTCCTCATATATGTTATTGATAAAACCTTACTTTAGTTTTGTCTAATGCAGTTAACAGTATGTACGTATTTTGTTAATGTTCTTTAGATTGTTAAATTTACTCACTATTTCAACATAGGATAAATCTCGCGTGCCCCATTCTATAAATGGGTTAGTATACTTTGAGGTTGATATTATGTGGTTAAAGAGGAAACTGGGGAAAAATAGATAATGCCACTAAAATATCTACAACAATTAGTAAACATTTTTTTTTCATTAAATAATATGTTATGATATTACGAATTCTTAATATATTTGGCTATTATTTTTTGTTCTATAAATTTCTAAATTGTTTGATTTCATAAATATTCCATGATAACAAAACCAGATATTGTAATTATAGTTGATACCTAATTATATTAGAAGTAAAGTTTCATATATGAATAGAGATGAATTAATTAATCTAAATTAAGAGGCATTTTTATTAATATGTACTAGATTATTAACAACAATATATAGAATTAATTAATAAGCGGCTTTTAACATTTTCTGTAATAAAATTGATAATATTTAATCACAAAATGTTAAAGAAATGTAATTGTTAATAGCAAGAGTAAAACTCAAGCGATATAAACCTAAACATAGAATTTGCATACCTAATCGAGTCTAATCAATTGATAACACTCCTTTATAAATTAAAATCGAATTTCAAAGTATCAGTATTCTTCAACTTTTCCAGGGTTTTTCTTTCACCTTGTTCTATTAATTTTTTTGTTGTTTTAGTTGAGAAATCAGCATTCTGGAACATTGTAGGCGACTCTGACTCACTTCTTGTAATTCTTGTAACAGATTTTATTTCTGCACCATAGTTTTCAATTATATTAGTATACTCTTCTTTTATTTTTTTTAATTCATCTTCCTTGATTTTAGTTTTATCTGTATATTTTTCGAATACATCATATAATTTTTCTATGAGATTTATATGCCTGGTTATTAACTTTGACAATTGTATATTGTACATATCTTTGTCACAGAATAAAATATCTTTATAACGATTAATGACTTCAACCATATTTGTGGGAAGACGATCTATTTTTTGTGGATAGTTTTCTACAATAAAAATATTTTTATCATTTCTTGGAGATACAAAAAGAACCTCTCTAATTGGTGTATTACTAAGTAGGCTTCCATCCCAACCATATACATTGTCTTCTACCTCAACCCAAGGAAATCCATAAATTGGATAACCCGAACAGGCTAGAATATGTTTTGCCTTAATTTCTGTTATAGTATTATCAAAAACAAGAGGTTTTCCCGTCATAACATCTACAGCAGTCATAATAAGTCTACGAACATTGGGTTCTTCTTCTTGCATGGCAGCAAGATTTAATTTTTTATAATCTATATACTTTTCAAGTGTTTTTTCAAGCGGAGAGTGATCATATATATAGGTCCAATTTTGTAGATCAAAATAACTACCGTCATCAATTTTTTTTCTTAGACCAAAACTATTTCCCCATTGCCATCTAGGAACAAACATTTTTGGAACGCCGAAAATTGCAGCATTTATGGAAGCAGATGATATTTTTTTGTACAAATATTCTTTATTATAGGAATCCCATTCATAGGTCCATATGTCCGGAATAATCTGCATATTACTTTCACTTACTTCAAGCCAAAAATCTTCTAGATCTTTTTCTGGTTGATCGCTTTT
>DASUZI010000332.1:0-12871 GCA_036376955.1 Nitrososphaeraceae archaeon | reverse complement strand
TGGTGATCCATTATTTCTTTAAGAGCAAATACTCTTTATTTTGGAAACTATGAAATAGTTAATGACTATTTATAATTATTTTATTTAAAAGTATTTTGTTACCTTGTATTAAGAAATAAATTACTTAATATATTTACTAGGGACTATAGTTTTTACAATTATTTATTAATATTTCCTATTCATTTCATACAGTATATAAAAGTAAAAGATAATATTATTTTAGTAGATAATACAAAGGTAAAAACAATATGAAATGAGATATTGAATCGTTATATGCTTAATAAATACTATTTTAATATCTGTATATGATCATATAGAATTCGATGCTTCTGAATTTACTTTTCTAAATAAACCTATTTCTATAACTAGATTATTACAGGATGTTAAAGATTGCATAGGTCAATCTAATACTCCCAAATAACTAATGAAAAATCAATTTAAAATATTTGAATATCCAGATGGAAAAATAGGCTGATTATATTGTGTATCGTTTAGACGATGTAAGTTAGGAGTATGAAATTATGTCAAATGATAAAATGGTATTTCTATAAAGTATAAAGAAGATGAAAATATTATTGTAAAAACTAATTATCTATTCTGATGAATAAGATGTAAAATGAGATTTATTAAGACTTTCAAGTCCTCGGTTCATTCTTCGTTAAAATGAAGGTGTTAAAAGCCGGTTGATGAATAACTATCTTAATATTAACGATTCAATAATAGGCTCAGGTCAAGCTTAAGTTTTTCTATCTTTTAACAATCCTTATATTTTTTCTAGCAATTATTTGACTAATGATGAAGGAATTTGACATATGTAAAAGGTGTTCTCATCTAAGAAAGAATCATGTTTATGGTGTAGGTTATATTGGAGACAATAAATGTATGGACTGTAATTGTCCTCAATTTATGGAATAAATCGACCGAATTTTTACAACTCTATTTTTTTGATTAATCAATCTTAGAGTTTACAAAGCCTTTATCAATTAATATTAATAATCTGTCAAGAAAAAATATCCATTATATATGTATGGCAATTCTACTCTATTGTCATTGCACAGGTATAGTAGAGGGGATGAAGATTATTAAAATAGCTTAACTTGTAAAAGTTATATAAAATATGTTGTTGATTTATTAATGATGAATTTAGATCTAATTCAATTAGAAGTTGTTGATCCAGATCCAGCTCCTAATCCTGAACCTGGTCCACAATCAGAGCCAGAACCTCAACCCGAGCCAACTTCTGAATCAAACTAATATAGTATATTTATACTATAGCAGAAGTATTTTTTTATTTTTATATAATATTTAGTAAGCTAGATTTGTTTTTTTATAGATTATCTCTCTATTCATTAAATATTTTATTGTCTAAAAGATATTGATAGAAACAAAATAAATATTCGCTCAATAATCATTGTTCTACTACTATTTTTAATTGTACTCATCTATGTTGTGTGGTTTATTATATTAACTAAGTTTTCTCCTTAATTATTATTTATTATATAGATGATTTATTAGCATATGGATATGGTTATAAAAATAACTAACTGATTAAATTATCTCCAATTATTCATCTCAATTATTGGTAATGTATACATGTGGAATCATCACATGTCATGACTAATACAAAAATTATATCAATACAAACAACCAATACCTATTACTAGTTATAAATAAATTTTAATGTTATAGCATAAAAATTTCTTAAATATAAGTTTCAAGAAATAGTTAATGAACGATATGAGAAGCAGATTTAAACATAATCTTTATTATTTTCATTTAATAGCAATAAATATATGCAAAAGTCAAATACACAAAAAACTCTCATTGAAATGAAGACCACGATTATAATTGCTATGTTAGCTCCTTCAATCATATTATTTGGCACATTTCATAGTACTTTTATGGTTCAGGCCCAATTAGACTCTTTAGATTCATTAAATAATACAATATTTGTAACGGGATCAGCCTTTACTAATACAAAGGGAGATAAAGTTATCCTATCATTAGGTGTAGATACAATAAATAAAACTGCAGAGAAAGCTTTACAATCAAATTCTAAATTGATGAATAAGGTAATTAATGCATTAAAAGAATCAGGCGTGCAACAAAATGAAACAAGAACTTCTTCGTTTACTATTACTCCTAACTACAATTATACCCAATCTGGAGATAGAGGGGTATTGATAGGTTTCACAGTATCAAACTCTATTCAAATCGAAAGCTATCACGTAGCTAATGTTTCTCAATGGGTCGATCGCGCTGTACAGGCAGGTGCCAACACCGTTAATGATATTACTTTTGCCGTGTCTGAAAAGAAGTTACAAGATGTAATGAACAATTTGTTAAAAGAAGCAGTTGCTAACGCTAAATCGAAGGCTGATATAGTTGCTAGTGCAGCTGGATTATATGTTGCGGGAATCAAATCCATTACAGTTGGAGAAGTAAGTTTGCCACCATTACCTATACCAATCTATTCAAAATCTGGTGGTTTTGATGGTGAATCTGCTACTCCAATTCTAGCAGGGGAAGAAGAAGTTTCTACAACGGTGAATATTGTCTATATTTTAGGTAGATAATAATAATCAATCTTTTAATATTCCTAATGACACCAACGACGTAAAAACTAGGATTCCTGCTATTATCGTAGCATTAACTTGTAAAAGTGTATTAACTTGTAAAAGTGTATTAGAAGTTATTGAATCTTTAAACAAATCATTATTATTTTAAAACAAACACATGTCATATTATAATATTTATTTTTTTATTTGAAACTATAAGTATTGTAACGTTATTTATTACTAGATGGAACCAACGAAAAAACCTAAAGTCATATATTTTTTGAAAGACAAGTCTACAGAAGTTGAGAAAGTAATTAATAAGTTTTTATCTGAGCATGACACGGTATCAGTTAAAAGTATAGCTATGGATGAAATGGGTGTAATGCTGTTGTACGAAGAATAATAACTACACGTAAAAATGGCTATTTATGCTAATTTGATGAATTTTTGGTTCAAAATGAACACAAGTTATCATAAAACTTAGGATAACAGTAAAATATTTATAAAATTCTTTTACTGGTTACGAATATCGCTTCTTATCTTGTCAATAAGGTTATGAGCATCACAACCAACTTCAGTAGTTATATAAAGCAAATGATTTTCGTCTAGAGGCATAGTAATTCGCTTTATCTTTTCATATTCCGCAAGAACATATTTTCCTTTTCCAATTTTTGGTTCAAGTTTGCTACGTGTTTTCCATGCATTAAGAGCCAATTGAAGAGATTCTTGACTTTCTTCCTTTGATAGTAAATTTGTTACACCTGGTTTATGTTCTGAATATATAGGCTTTTGCTCATTCGTATCAAATATTGTTACGAAACGCACAGCAGGATCCATATTCATAATAGTTTTACCTACATTTTGGTAATCCATTATGAAGGTAATAAATGATGTTATGTTATAAACATTGTGTTAAATTTTATTAAATATTCTACCTTGCCCTTTAACAAAAACAATTTTCATTGTGAATTATATATGCAACTATACTTGTATAAGATTTGATCAATACAAGACAATGAAAGTGGATAAATTGATTATTTCTATTGTAAATTATTTTGTAAATTATGATTATTGAAAGCTTCTTTTATGAGACTATAAATCAAAACTTATTTCTAACATAGTGAATGTATGATTAAATTGGTAATTTCGTTTTTCTATTTTTGATTACATCTTTTTGAATTAACATAAATACCATCTGGTAAAATGAAATTCCTGATTTTGCTGCCTCAAGATCAATATTTCTTATGATACATGATAATGATTTATCGTTTGCAGAAGATAAAATGAATTCATCTATAATTTTTCTAAATCTATGATCATCATAATGATGAAACATTGCTTTACTTGAATATGATCTATATACTTCTTAAAGGTTTTATAGAAATGTTAGTGACTTTATTGTTGTAAAAACAAAAAATCTTTTAAGAATATCTTGTTCATATACGTTTGGTCTTAATATAATTTAAGAATAGTAGAAAATGGCTATGTTAATTTAAGGATCTACACATTGAGACTCAAGAGAATAAAATAAAAATGTTGATTAATCGTTATAGTTAATTTTATTTTAGTGTTTATTAGGCTCTAATCTTAGTAATTTTTGCTATCAATTTGTTTCATCGTCTTTTTCCAATCAAATTTGAATTTGATTATTTTGATAGATCCTATCTGGTAACTAAGAAATCTACAAAATCTCCATCTTTTATACTCAATTTGTCTCTACTTCTTTTGGTATGGTTATCTTCCTTTCAATACTCTATGTCCAATATGTTTTCTACAACCCTGAGAATAAATAACTAAATATAACTAAAAACTGTTAAGTTAAAAGCCGGTTTATTATATATAAATAAGGAAATAAAGATTATAATTCTGAAATTCCAATATCCGATGATTTCAACGAAATCATAAAGAAGTCAATTAATATGTATTAAAATGACACATTTTAGTAAAAGCAAAGCAATGTTTGACATTAACAAATACAGCTCTAGCAGAAATAAGTTTATTATTAATACCGATGTTAAGATATTATGAATAATTATTGAGCGTTAATTGACCCGTCTAGTTGAAGTTCTTGTTGAAGTTCTTGTTGAAGTTCTTTTTGGCTGCCTGATCTATAAACTGAATAAATAACGCAACATCCTAAAATAATTATATTCAATCCGATCAATCCGTCTAATATTATAGATAGCGGTATTACTGAGATGATCCATAAAAGACCTAATAAAACTATTATTATTCCAAAGAAATAACCTGCAATTTTACTTATCAATCCCATAATAATAAATGCCATCATTTGAATTTTAAGGTTTTAGTTCATTTTAGAAAGTAATTTTAATATTGAATTCTACTAGATATTAGATAACATTTTATTATATACCTTTATTTTTTAACTAATTCCTCAATACTCAATAAGAATTCCTATTAGTGTTTTTATCAACAATAATAATAACTATGACATTAAAAATTTAAGATATAGTTTAAGAGTAGTTTCGTAAATAAGTGTAACATTGATTGATTTTTGCAAAAGTAAAATATTTAATTAAATATTATGAATCTTCTATAATAAACAATTTAGTTTTTGTTATAATATATATACACTAATTTTTTTATAGCAATTTTGAAATCCTTATTTGATATATAATATTATAATGAAAATAGAAAAAAATAACTCTTTTATATGGTGTTATGATCCAGCAACAAAGAAATTAAGATCAAATTCACCTTCCCATCAATGTCATCCCAAAAATTACTATACCCTAAGATATTTCTTTAATACAAATGAAACCTTTTTTCATCTCTTTATGCATACAAAGGTTTATGATAAAATAACAAACGAGAATATAGAGAACAATGGAATATTGTTAAGAAGTTGGAATCCTATAACCAAACGAGGGGAAAGTTATGTTTTTAGAAAAGGAGAAGAAGGAGATGATGACTTACATATACAAACAATACATTTACCAAATACAAAAACAATTTTTGAATTTTCTGTTGTGGATAATATTAATGATGAAAATTATTGCAAATTGGCAAAAAAGATAATCCAAGAAAGCCCACATAAAGATATTGAATTAAAGTTACCACTGAGTTGATCTAATTAAACTAAATTGGAGATGTATTCGGGGCATTATATTCTAAAATTAATGAATATCATTATTGTATTAACTAGATGTTAACATATTTGATTATAATAATGGATTCTTGTTAATATTTTTAATAAAGATTATTGATGATAGTATAACAATAAAACATACAAAACAATTTCAAAAATACAAATTTCTTCAACAATTATTCTAAGATTGGTGGAATTAGTATTTTCAGGTAGGAATAAAAAAGGAGATATGAGTCAGTTCACGTTAGTGTGCTTCATGAATACTCGTCTAATTCTGCTATTGAATCGAACATACCTCGCACTGAAATGGTTAGAGAAGAACACATAAAATAGTTCTCAATTATAGATCTTCAGTCAAAATAATTCTCAAATCGATTATTATTCTTGATCTTCTTAAATAGTATATTTAACAACATGTTTCGATAAATATGTCGAACAACAAAGATATGGTAACACCAGCAGAAGAAGAATACGAAGAAAAATTTAAAATAGAAATTTCTACACAAAAAGGTTCTTCTATAAGGGTAGAAACATCTTCTTTTAATAAACTAGATAATCTAATAGATAAAGCATTATCTACTTACACACGATTAACAAGCGAAGAATCTGGACAAGTAGAACAACAGCAATATCAATAAATCAAAAATTAAAAATAGATTTAGTTGAAATCACTAAACTTCAGTTTTCTTTAATATTTTTTATCTTTAATAGTCATTTTATAGTCGTGACCATATTTGTCACCCATTCCTTCGCATTTCATTTTATCATGATCATCGTACCACGTGATCTCCTTCTTCATCAGAATGTCTCCAGTGCCTGGATCTATTATGACTTTATATTTCTTCATATCTTTATCTACAGCCATTATCTTGTAGACGAGATAGTTATGTGCATGAGTTAATTCTGCTTCCTTGACGGTAGAATTTAATCCAATATTTGTTTGTGCTGCTTTTATTGCATCTATCATGTTGATATTTATTTTAGATTTTAAGGCATCACCTATAGTAGACTCTACATCAATTGTTCCAGTCCAGTTGACCATAGGTTCTGATTGATTGGACATTGTCATTGTAACAGTTTCATCGTCCATCATTTCCTCCATTGGGAGATCTTCTGAACTTATTTGAGCAAATGCGTTTCCACCATTGTTATTTATTCCTGTAATTCCTATTGCGAGAAGAGTAATTAGAGTTGTAGTTGCAAGAATTATTTTCATCAAAAATGATTGGTGCCACTGATTTATAACAGTTGATGAATTCTAATAATCGAATAATAAATATCTAAAAAAATATAAACTTGGAAGAGAAACTCAAAAATTAATTAAAGAAATTATAATTTATAAAACATTTTTTAAATTTAAAGCCTTACATAAAATTACTAATCTATTAATTCTTTATAACTTTCTGGAAGAGAAGAATTCATTAGTCTTCGTAATAATTAAAACAAGCATGTCTGTATTATATTTTTATAAAAATCAATTAACACAATTTATCAATTAAATAATTTACCCTTTTATTTCTACTGAAAAAATATTCTAAGAAAACTATTTTACTATGTACTTTAATGATAATTCACTATTAAAAAAGTTAAACAAATAGGTAAAAAAACTTAAAGTTAATGAATCTGGTCTGATCATTAAAACTATGATTAGATGTACATTTTCTTAATTTTCGATATTATTAAACATTAAACATTAAATTTAATAAAAAGAATATTGTAATGATAATCATGTTAAATAAAATAGAAGGAATTACATTGTCAGTTTCAGATATAAAAAGATCGGTAGAATTTTATCGTGATATCCTCGGTTTGAGAGTAAATAAAGAGAGTGAAGATAAAGTAGAATTTTCACGAAAAGATTCTACCAATACTAAACTTATACTAGAATTAGGTAATTCAGAATCTAATCAAAACAACAAGAATTCTGTAATCATAACTTTTTCTGTAAGTGATTTAAATACAATATATAATAATTTAACTCAACAGAAAGTTAATTTTCATAAAAAATTGTCAGATGATGCATCTGGAAAAAATACAATTATACTAGATCCTGATGGGTATTTAATCTCTCTGACTGAACCTGCTTCAGATGAATTTGCACAAATTCCTTATTATCATGGGTTTGCTCCAGCATAACCATTTATTTATATTAAGATTGTATCTTACTACTATAATTTAAAATTATTTTTTATAATATTAATTAATTTAATTAGTATTGGTATTTTATGGAATTATTTTTGTTATTTTCTTTTATTTTGGCAAAAAATACAAACGATGAATTATCTACAATTTGCAATACTTGATAGTAAATTAAATTACTTTTTCATTTTAATTTAAAATCTTAATATTAGAATTAATTGTTGTATTATATTCTTTATTTTTACTTTATATTATATAATTATATCGCCTTACTAAATCTTTGAACATCTTAATTTATTGTTACTATAGATATTTTACAATCTATTTTCAATTAAATTATTTTGATCATTCTTATACTTACCTGTTTAAGTATACTATAATATTATGTTGTTTACATTTTTGTACTTTTATATAGATTAAAAAGATTATAGTATAAGAAAATATCTTTAATTATACCCTACAAAATATTAAATATCTTTTATAATTGTATATAAATATAAATAAATTAATATTATATGATATAAAATGGATAATATATTAACAATAACTATTGTAACTTTTCTAGGGATATTAATATCAAATATTTTTACAGTAGAATTTGCTATTTCTCAGCCTGTATCTATGGAAGGAACACCAGGTAATGATAAAATTATAGGTAGAGAAGGGAACGACAATATTGAAGGAATGGAGGGAAATGATGTATTAGACGGTTGGTTTGGTGATGATGAGATAGAGGGAGATGAGGGAAATGATAACTTGAAGGGTGGTAAAGGAGATGATAAGTTATACGGAGATGAAGGAAATGATATTCTAAAAGGTTATCTAGGAAATGATTCATTAGTAGGCGGAGAAGGTGATGATAAATTAGAGGGTGGTAAAGGAGGAGATTTATTAGAAGGTGGTAATGGTGGAGATAGTTTTATTTGTGATTCTGATGATGTAATAATAGACTTTAATCATCAGGATGGAGATTCAATAGAGGGGTCTTGCAGATATGATTATATTCCTAAACAACTATATTAATTATTTCTATATATCTACTATTTAATAAATAATAAAATCTAAATTTATATATAATAACCTGTCTTTTGTATTTTATTTATATAACTGAATCCTTTTAAATTATTATACTATTATTTAATACTAATACTAAAGTTAAATATTGTTAATTTATACTTGGTTACATAAAAATAAAAATTATTTATTCAATTGATGAAAAAAGAAAAAATTATAACTTCTTATGGTATTGTTGATAATATTCCCATGGCTTAAAGGAATCAGATATCGTATTTTGTAACTATTTTTTCGCTTGAGATTTTCTTTTGATCTTTTAGTCAATTTTTTTGTTCCTGGATTATGAAATACTATCATTGAACGATGTGAGACGATATCAGGTATTTAATAATTTTTATTATAGGGATAGGTATTCTTTAGTATTTTTTCCAAAATATTTCCGTTGAATAATATTGAATTTGTTTAGCTTGTGCATATATTTTTATCGGTACTGACCTTTCTCATAAGTAGGATAATCTCATCTTTCTCCTCCGACTATAGTATCATCTACTAGAATTGATTTTTACTCATTTAATTGTTTTAAAGCTTCTTTAACATTCTGAAATATCATGTAGGAAATGTTAAAATTTCATAAATATTTTCTGAATTTGGTTTGAATGATATTTCTTATGGTTATATTTTTTCAAAATTACTTCCATATTATTCCTTGATTACTATCTATTTAACCAAAATAATGTTATTAGCTAAAAAATATTGTTGTCCATATTTAATTTTATTTGTGTCTATGATAATGTAAATTCTTAATTTTTTTTCTAAAATGATAGCATTAACATTAAAATAAAATTAAAATAAGTAATATTGTATGAGCGATAGCAAAGTACCTTCTAATATTACTTCTGTTACTGATTTTCCTTTTTTAGATATTCCTGCATCTCTCGTTGAAGAGATGTTATCAAAAACAACTCAAATAAGCAATGATCTAGTTAATTCCCTTGATACAATTAGGAAAAAACGACATCATTTTCGTTCACAATTGGATAGATCCGAGATTTTAGGAAAAGATACTGAAATAAAATCTCACAAGATCTTAAATTCTTGTGGTATCGATGGAGCTTTTGCAATTGAACGACTTTTGGGCACAGATCTTATAGCTATAGCTACTGTGGGGGTAGAAGGATTAATGCCTTCTTATCAAAAAGGAAAATGGGATTCTCCTAATCATAACGTCTTCATAAATCCTGAACGACATGATCCTGAAAATATGATTGCTGCTAGAGGATTAATGATAGAAATGGAAATAAACCTTGCAGCAAATGCACCATATGATTTAATATTTTTGGACGGATCTCTTACTACAGGACTTATTCATATGTATAAAGCTATAGATTTTATCGAAAAACGAAAAAGCGTTACAGCAAATCAAATACGTGATAACTACAAGAATTTTTTAATATCTTATAAAAAAATTTTAGAATCAAAAGATACCAAAAGACAATGGATAGGAATTCCTAAATATACTTCAAGAAATGATATTGGAGATCTTTATGATTGGCCTACAGATTACGATGATAGAGCTATTCTAACTTTAATTTTAAATGAAGGAGAATATACAATTCCAAAACCATTTGCATTAAAAGAAAATTGGCATAAGAAACTCCCTACTATTGATAATGGTAAGGATGATTATGAATTGGAAGATCTAATGGAGCGAGTTATTGATGAGATTAAAGGATTACATGTTATCTATTATAAGCCTTACAAATGGTCGCCTGCTATTAGAATTGAGATTTCATCTTCAGTAGCAAATGATAATAATAGATTTTATGCGTTACTTCAATCAATCAAAAGTCAATGTTCAATTCCCTCTATTATGGAGCCTTATCCTCTTTATCTTGCCGATCGCATGGTTAAACATATTGCACCAGCTATTCCTGCATACAAACAGGTATTGACAAGGAGCATGACTGAATTTGAAAAAAATGATGAAAGCATATCTGATATAATTTTTATTATGCATTCGTATAGAACAGAAAGTGGAATGTGATAGATGTGATTTCAAATAATATAAACAATAATAATGATAATGATGATAATAATAATAAAATTAAAAATAATGATTCATATATGAATTGTGATATAAAATTAAATCAACTTTTATCCAATACAGAACCAATAGGTACTATTGGATCTCCCTCATCAACCAGCGAAATAAGTTTAAATATATTACAAAGTGCTGTAACTAAAAAATTAATAGGAGAGCTTGTAATTTTTAGATATATACAAGAATCTCAATCCCATTATTCTTTAGGACAGATTACAGAGATAGAACTCAAAAATGTACTCCTAGAAGATCCTACTATAAAATCTGTTGCTAGACAAAGAGGTTTAGTAAATCCTATAAGCGGAATTCAAGATACGCACGTAGGAAAACTGTTATGTAGTGCAGTCTTTAGCAATAATGAGGAGGAAAATTTTTTTGATACCAGTTTATTAGGAACTGTACCCGCTACAGGAACATATATACATGTAACAAATGACAATATTTTAAATTCATTACTCGAAAAACATTTAGATAAAATCTTTTATTTAGGATATGTATATGGATCACAAACTAAATTACCGATGTGGTTTAAACATTTTGGAGATGGAATTGAAGGTGCAGGAGAAGCATATCATTTAGGTATATTTGGTACAACCGGTTCTGGTAAGTCAACCTTAGCAAAGATGATTCTAATGGCATATGCAAAGTATCCTGAAATGGGTCTTTTTGTATTTGATCCAGTAGGTGAATTTTCTAAAGATACAATGTTTAATAATACTAATGGATTGAATTATCAATCAAAAAATAATGGCTTTAGTTTAAATATTAAAGAAATATTAAATTCATTAGGAAAGAAATTTGAAATAGTAAATATAAGAAATTTAATCTTAGATAGGTGGGAGTTATTCGAAGAAATCTTATATGAGTCTTCATTTTTTCCAAATCTGTCTGTTAAAGGAGAAAATAAACGTGATGCAGTTAATGTTTTAATAAATGAAATAAAAAATAGGTTACACATAAGTCTAACCAATCTCATTGAAGTGGAGTCATTCCAACAAGTACTTAATATTTTACGTAATCCTAATATTCAGCTATTAATATACTCTACTGCTGAACCAAGAGCAAGACTAAATACAGTTCTTTCAGAAGTCGATGAAACTTATTTATATGAAAGATTTTGGAAACCCATTTGTCAACTATTCCATTATAGACCAGGTGCACAAACTGTAGACTCTCTACTAAAAAGATTTACAAATGATGAAAAACCTTTAGTTATAGTAGATCTATCATTACAAAGTGCTCATCATCTAAAACTAGATTATTGGAATGAAACTATACAAGCATTAATCCTAAAAAGAATTTTGTATGGTTTGATAAATTTAGGAGAAAAAAGTTGGCAACAAAATACTTCATTAAATACTTTAGTTGTACTTGATGAAGCACATAGATTTGCAAGAAGAGAAAAATATGAAAATTCTGACCTTGAAAATCTAAGACTTACTCTCTTGGACGCAGTGAGAACAACTAGAAAATTTGGATTAGGCTGGATGTTTATAAGTACGTCAATTTCAAGTGTACATAAGGATATTCTTCAACAATTAAGAATAATGTTCTGTGGTTTTGGTTTATCAATAGGAAGTGATTTAGCAACTCTAAGAGAGTTAGTATCTGATCATAATGCACTTAAACTATATCAATCATTTACTGATCCTGCAACTTCATTTAGTACTAAATCCAGAAAGTATTCTTTTATGAGCCAAGGACCCGTATCGCCTCTTTCTTTTGCTGGTACTCCACTTTTTTTAAATGTCTTTAATTCCTCAGATACCTTTGTAAAGGAAAATAAATTACTTTCATATACAAGAAAGAGTATCTCAAATAGTTTAACTTATACTCAGGATAATTATGATTTTTAAATGTTATATTAACTTCATTTGTAATTTAATATTTCATTATTTAAAATTAAAGTTTTACTAAAATGAGAATAATTCATATTTCTGATACCCATCT
>DASUZI010000331.1:0-4960 GCA_036376955.1 Nitrososphaeraceae archaeon | reverse complement strand
TCTATAATAAGTGCTGACTCGTAATAAGGCTTAAAATCAACAATACGTAATTCACCCCTTTCAATATTTTCTTTATAATTGTCAATATTAGAAATTATATTTGAAATATTTGAGCTACTTTCACTATCGTATGCACCAACTGATGCATAAATGCAATGGATTCCATTTTTTAACCCCTCATTGAAATAATTGACTACAGCAAAATTACGAGCGTCATCGTTATTGTATATGAACATGAGATGCTCATTTGATGGAACGTTGATTAAATTGGAATTTGAGGACATCGAGAATTATCTTCCTAAGCCTACTATCTATTAAGCAGAATTACTTTCTGGATGTTTCTGCATACAGAAATATTTTCTGGATGTTACAGTAATATTACCTGGCATTTTAGTGACTATGATGAAAACTTCTTTTTAAGGATAAAGTGTACACTGCATGCCAGAGCAATCTTATTTTTAAGTATTTTTAAATTTTTAGAATAAATATAAAAATAAATCGTTTAAATGTATGGGAACCTGATTAACGATAGAACATATCTATGATGAACAAAATAGATAATTAGATCATCACTACTAGTAATTTTTCGATTGTCTCAGTGATGTTGTAGTCAGAATCGGAAAATATACAAATAAATTTATCTCCTCTATTCGTAATGGGAAAAATTACTAGATTCTGAGCATTCTTTTCCATTAGAAGATAATTATACAATTTTGATTTGAAAACAGTATGATAATCATATGCAATAATGGAATTAAAATAATCTATAGCCGGTGAAATTTTATCATATAAATGGGGATGGGAAAATGAATTATTAATTAAGGTTAGCATATGATCATTTTTACACAAACCAGTTATTAATTTGCCATAATTATCAATTACTCCAACGTATTTTATATATGGTGAAAATAGAAGAATATTTTTACAGATGCTATTCATCAATATCTTCTCTTGCAATAATAGTTGTTTGTTATTTTTTCTATAAATAAATTAAGAATGCTGTGCAATATAGTGCAATTATTACGTTATACAAATCTCTATCAAGTTGTATGCATATAAATTGTAGATATACAGTATTTATGGAAATAATTAATATTAGATGTAGATTATTTATAAAATTAGTTAAGAATATTAAATTGGGTTACTTTTTTTATATTGATATATTTTTCATAAAAGAAATATTCAAGAATCTCAAATGTTAGTGTACCTATATATGTATAATATTTTTACTATAAGTAATTATAGAGACTATAATTAGTTAGTCGATATATACAAAGGTAATAAAAATTTTAAGAAATAGGATAATCTAATAACACATATAGAAGTATTAGAAACACATTTTAAAAAATTTTGAAAATGTTAAATATATAACCTAAATTTAGAAAAAATTAAAAATATTCTAGCATTGAATATAAATTATATCTAATTTTAGAAAGTAAAAAACAAATATGAAAATGATATTTAATGACTATTAATTATTATATATAAATGAAGACAATCTAATTTTATAATTATAACATCATAAAATTTTTCCAAAGATCATTTATAAAGAACTTTATTCATCAACCAATAGTACTAAAGTTAGATAAAGATTTCCACAAATACCATGTAGCAATACTTCTATAAGGCCTCCACGGTTCAGCTATTTCTATCATTGTCTGTGGTTTTGGAAGTTCTGATAAAGAATAAACTTTCTCCATAGCTTTTCTTACTCCTAGATCCGTAACGGGTAATACGTCTTGTCTACCCAGAGAAAATATCAAAAACATTTCTGACGTCCATCGACCAATCCCTTTTACATTTATTAATTTATTGATAATTTCTTCATCATTCATCTTTGATAATTCCTCTAGATTTATTCGACCATCATATACATGCAATGCTAGATCCTTTAAATACTCTATTTTTCTATTAGATAGACCAACTTTTTTTAAATTATCGATAGGTGAATTTAAAATTCCAGTGGGAGTTACTTGATGATTATCATAGTAATTGATAAACCTATTATAAATGGCGTTTGCAGCTCTCCCAGATAGCTGTTGATAAATAATTGATTCTACCAGAGATTGAAAAGGATCGTTTCGAATCTTTATAGAATATTCGCCAACTATTTTGATTATTTTTTCTAGATTATTATCTACTTTACGAAGGTATTGTATAGCATCAATGTTACATGTTTCCATCGTATTACAAGTGGTTTGATATTAACCCATTAATGAAATATTCGTAGTATCACAATTTATTTTAATTAAATAGAACTCTATTTCAGTATAATTATTATTAATTATTAGAAAAATTTTTTTGAGAATAAGTTTGGTTAAGGTAAATGACAAGTGAAATTGGATAAAAGAATTATAATTCTAAGACATTTTGAAATTAATACATAAATTTATGTGATAATTAATAATTGGAGGTGGTAATATAATTAACTTTTCTCAAATAAAATAAATATGACGATATTTTTATATGAATTTATTATTACTAATTCTTAGTAACAATTTATATTACTTCTTAATGTTTGTATTTTCATTATATTTATTTTCTAAAAATTGCTTTCTCATCAACAATGTTTTGAGCTTATGAATTCCATACCCTGTATCAGATGATATAGCTATTACATCACTATTTATTTCTAGTTTCTCCACAATTTCATTAATCATTCTTGTATCAATTTTATCTACTTTAGTTAATATTGTAAATAATTTAGATTTATCGACATTTAATTCTTCTAAAATATCCATACAATTTGAATATTTTATTCTCATATCTTCGATTTTCTCTGCTGAATCTATTAAAAGGAGTATAAGATCAGCACCAAGAGATTCTTCTAAAGTCGATTTAAATGCATCAATCATGTAAGTTGGAAGCCTACTAATAAAACCTACTGTATCTACGATTAATACTCCTCCTTCTCTTTCTTTATTTTTGTTATTATGCGGAACTTTAAATGACCTTGTAGTAGTCGAAAGAGTAGTGAATAAATTTGATGATGTCTCTTTATATTCATTTGTAAGAAGATTAAATAGAGTTGTTTTTCCTGAACTAGTATAGCCTACTAAAGAAACAACAGGTATTCCAGTTTTCTGTCTTTGATGCTGATAGATATTGCGTTTTATTTTAGCATCATTTATCTTTTCTTTGATAAAAGACATTTGTCGTTTGAGATCACGAAACTGTACATCTACTATATATTCTCCCATACCTCCTTTTCCAGCTCTTTCGTTGCTATTACTTAACAATTTTGCATGTTCACGTACTCGTGGCATCTCATATTCGATTTCAGCCAGTTGGATCTGTAATTTCGCTTCAACTGTCGTAGCTCTTGTATAAAATATATCTAAAATTAATCTTTCACGGTCTTTAACAGGAATTCCTATCAATTTCTCAAGGTTATAGATCTGTTTTGAACTCAAATGTTCATCAACAATTATCTCTTCTATTTCGTTAGTTTCTTTTACAAATTTTTCTATTTCTTCTGCTTTGCCTGAACCCATTCCATATTTTGAATGATTGATATATTTTTGTGTAAAAACTTTTACAATTTCATATTCGGGAATTGACAGTATAAGCTGCTTACCTTCATTTATGATAAAATCATCAGGGTATGTTACTAAAATTACCTTAGATGATTTCAATCTTCGACCAATCCATGTAATCTTCTATACTATATTCATTTTGGTGTCCTCTAGAACAACTATGTACCATGTTATTTTTAGTGATAGATGATTTAAATTCATCATCATTAGTGCTTTCTTCAACGATATATATTCCTGGGAAAACTTCACCACAGGTTTTACATTTTAACATCAGCATTGGCATTATATTATTATCTCTATACTCTATACGACGAAGTTATTATTATACTAGCTTATCCGTTTATTATTAACATTAAAATAACAATTATATCCTATTTTTGTTAAATGTATCTGTTGTACAAGTATTATTGGTATTGATCTCAATTTATGTAGATTTTTCAATATTAAAATAATATAATGTATAAAACTTACATATTTTGTAATAATAGTATAGAAATAAACTGCTTTTCTATTTCCCAAAATATTTCAGAATACTGATTGATATAATTTTGCTAGGATTTTATATCTTCATTGATATTCGTATTCATTTTCTAACCATTTTAAATTGAATTTAATATTTCTTTAAGATTTCAACTATCTAAAGTTAATAAATTATTTCAAGATACTTGTCAGGATTTTCTTGAAAATTATGTTTAGTATATACTCTTTTCATTAATGATAAAACAAAAATAAGATATATAACGAACAGTTGTAACATATTCATGCAAGAGAAGGTTATCTGTCCTATTTGTAAACACCTTGGGTTTAAAAGTCTCGTATATGAGATTGATTGGAAAAGCCATTTTAAAAAATTTGGAGGATATTATGATGAAACAGGTAACTATATAGAATCTGATATTATACCTCCAGTAAGTAAGGCTTTTTGGTGCACATATGGTCATTCTTGGATACAAACTTAATATACTTAGTTCTTCAAAAAAAGTAAAAAAAGAATTAACAAGTCATTGTATTCGTAGTCTGGACTTTTACAATATTGTTTGCAGCAAGAACATCTTCGGGCTATGATACTTTGTTAGTCAGTCAGTTAACATTGTTAATCAAATAATAAATATTTTATAATAATGAAAAAATACACTAGAATAAGTGAAAAACTAGATATGTTATAGTATACCACTACTTGTAGGATGCCATTTCTGTTCGCTCCTCATCTCTGGTATTATCCCAAGTAGTGGGCTATAACATTTATCTAATGATTAAATTATAATCTTCAACTTTTAAGTATTATAATACCGATTTGACCATGCAACCTTATAGCAAGTTAGAAATAAAATATTACATATCACATAGAAAAATCTTGTAGTAGGTATGATCTGTTAAATTTAATGTATCAATTAACAGAATCAAAATAACTAATATTATTTTGA
>DASUZI010000330.1:0-4182 GCA_036376955.1 Nitrososphaeraceae archaeon | reverse complement strand
AGTTGAACTTGGAGCTGAAACACCAGGAAAGAATCCATACGTTGCAGAAATGTACAAGCTAGCATTAGAAGGAAAATTATACAGCAGATCTATACCATAAAAGGAAAAAAGAATTTCAAACAAAATTTTTATTTTTTTTAAAAAGAATATAACCTAACTTAATTTTTATAACTATTATTATTGTGCCTCAAAATACCATTTGGTGGCTACTCAATTGTTTAGAAAAACTTTCAACTAAAAAACATATTATACTTACTAATATCGTTAATAGACCTATGATTTAATGCTTCTTAATGTTTGTTTGAATTTCCTATTTCTTGGCGTAATCCTTAATTTATAACCACAACAAGGACAAAATGTACCGACCCAATTGATGAAAATTTGACAAACTTGACAACGTTTTTGTCCTATCAAATAACGTTGACCAGTCGATGGTCTAATTGCCTTATGGCGTGAACATATCCCCTTACACACCATATATGCGTCAAATCAACAAAAGCATAATAATCTATCTATCTATTTAGCAAACTAATAGGAATCGTTTCCTATTTTGCATCTATTCCTTTATTAATCTATTTTTGTAGTTTTTTCACTATATTTTTTTTGGATTATTTTGGACAATTTCATTAACATGTATTATGTATTTTGCAAGGTCGTGTGTAGATCCTTGATAGTAGACTTTGTCAAGTATACTTTATTATTTATATAGTAAAATCAGACCTTAAACGCTGATGTTAATATCAGAAGATGTGGGAGTACAGATTTCGCTTTACTGTGCTATAGAAGAGCCTACCCTCATTAAATGCAAAACTACTGACTATTTTCATAGTTTGCAGCCAATTGTCTTGTACATGTTATCCAATCTGACCGGTCAACTAGTATTAGTATAACAATAATATACAAAATTGTCACTAATTTCCCTGATAACTCTTCTTATACTTTTCTACTAATGCTAGCGATTTGTCTATAACTCTGAATTTCTTTTTTTTACTAACTTGGGTGTTTCTGGATATTATGTCTAGTTTTATCTAATGAATTAATAACTGAGGAAATTAGTTAATTAGCTATTATCAATTATCATCAATTCTCTAATC
This sequence comes from Nitrososphaeraceae archaeon, assembly GCA_036376955.1. GTDB lineage: Archaea > Thermoproteota > Nitrososphaeria > Nitrososphaerales > Nitrososphaeraceae > TH1177. The sequence continues at coordinate 3,088 of DASUZI010000330.1, read as the reverse complement.
ATAATTTTGTATTCCTCTGCTTTTGAAAATAATTCATAATTAAAACGAGATGATTCTTCGATTGTTGGCTGAATATCTTTGTTGGAACAATAAACAGAATAAAACAAAATAACTTGTGCAAAGAATGCTCCTAAAAGAAAATCCAAATCACTGGTTAGTGATTTCTTTAATTCGTATAAAGGGTCCTGAAACACCTGAATTGTATATGGCAACGTTTCTATCGTATCTTCAGTGGCTTTGGTAAATAAATTTCTAAGGATTTCTTCTCTATTCAATATTTATTAATAATACAAGATTGTTAAAAGATTTTATTTTATCGGTTCTGTATCAAATATTGTGTTTGCCTACAAATTAATACTTGGTAATGATTTTGAAATATTTACAAGGAACTTATCAAAGTCCTAAAGTAGGTTATATGTACAATTAAATAGAATATTTGGAGAATATTACCAAAATATATTATACGATTTGCTTACAGAATTATCATTATCGAATTTATGCGTTAATAGTTTTAATTAGGGCATATTAGAACATCTCAAATTAGGAGATAATATTAAAAATTGACTTATAGTATCTTAATATAGATACATCTATCTATCTATGTTATTTTAAATATTCATTATAGAAGTTAATTTTTTAAGCAGGTCTTCCATTTCGACAGGTTTTTGAATAAAGTAGTCTTCGTTGATTGTTTTACCCAATACCAATCGAATTTTTCTAAATTCTTCATTGAACATTGCAATTGCAGTTAAAAAGCAAATTTTTACTTTAGGATCTTTTTCTCTTATTTTAGTATATAATTCAAACCCATCCATTTTTGGCATCTTTATATCAAGAATTACCAAATCATAAAAATTGACTTTGTAATAATTAAATGCTAAAATAGGGTCATTAAAGCTATCCACTTTAAAACCATTATCTTCTAAAATTGTCTTAATTGTATAAGTGACATCAGGTTCATCATCTATCAGCAAAATCTTCTTAGTCATTATTATAATATCATTTCCATTAATTTCCTTTCTTATATTTTAACTGTCTGGAGTATAAATAGTATATTAAAGAAATTGAAGACTTTAGGCCCTGAATTTTTTCTATTTATTTTTTGATTATGCATATACTACAAAATACTATTATTATCATTAATTTAACTTCTATTTTTATTTTTTATTATATAAACTCATTTTTAAGAATTTCAGAATGTTTTAATAACTAATTAAAGATTTATAATTAATCTATTTGGATAATTTTAATCTCACGCTTTACAACAATCATCTTTATTGTCGCATCTACAATCTGATGGCTCTAATAAACAATTCGGACATATAGCATTACCACAACCAATACAAGTATTGGTTCTTAGATTACATGCCCAATGTTTACAATCATTCATAGTCTATTATTTATATTTTAATAGTGTAATGCATCTAATAATAAGATATCAGTATTCAAGACAATTAAGAGGTCATTATTTAAATCTACAATCATTTAAGTAAAAAATGATGAAATTGAGAAAAATTCGGATAAATCAGAATTTTAAGTATGATTTCAATCTTCGATGAGTATTACTCTGAATAGCATTATTTAAAATTACATTATTGTTTAGAATACAAACTTGGAAATAAATAGAATATATCATTATCTGCCAATATCATACACTAGGTTTTTTGTATTATCAATACCATTGTTTGAAATTATAATTTATGCTAGATTAATGCTATTATTATAAATTATTCTTTTCCAAAAGTGACCTAAAAATACAATTTCTAAAATATTTGAATTGAAATATTTTAATGACATTCGATAGAAATGATTATTCAAATAATCTATTTTTAAGATGAAATAAAAAAAACTTAAATACTTCTCTTCTCGAGTTTATAACATGATAATAACAACAAAAACAAAAAATATAGTCTTGTTGGCTTTAGTCTCGACTTTTATCCTGAGTATAGTCACTACACAACAACAAATATTTGCACAAGGCCTTTTCCAATCACAACAATCAGAACGTAACCAATCATCATTATCATCACCACCACCAGCAGCAACAACAGAAGAAAAAGATGATAATTCAGAGTTAGCAAAACCAGCAACAAACGATGATGATCAAAAAATTACTCTAGGTAATATTACTATTCCCATAAATTCTAAGACACAACTCTCTTTAGAAATGCCAGATTCAAAAATTACAGTAGAACCAAACCAGTAAATTTCACTATCTTTTCCTTTTTTATTAAATTTTATATCTGGTAAAAATAATATTTGTTGTAAACAAGGTTTAGCAGATGGATCTTCTTTTAACTGATAAATTATTTTAGATGGTGAATTTTACTCATAATTCTCTTTGACAATATCTTCAAATAGCAATTATAATTCTCAAATAGTACAAAATTAGATATTATTTTAAATTATTACTAATCTAATCACCACCATGAATTGGATTATCCACAATTAGATTTAACCCGTTTCTTATTTCTTGAATATTTGTAGTGATATTTGATATAATGTTTAATGCTTTATCGTTTTCTCCAGAGTTAATCGCTTGAGTAACATTCCCTAAATTCTGTTCAGTATTGTCTAATATATTAGATAGTTGATTATAGACATTAGACTCTTCTAAATCATCTGATATAACTTGAGCAAAAACATCATATTTAGGGATAAAATTTCCATTCAAGATAAAGACACCAACTATAAAGATAACCAAAGTTGTTACATGAACCATCAAAAATACATTTCGTTAATGATATATAAAAATTCCTGTAAGACTGGATATCTCTAATCTATATAGTGATGGACAATTCCAAAACCAGTCATTAAACTTCATAAAACACGAATAGAAAAGCCAATTTCTTTCCAAGTTTCTTTGAATATTATAAAAAAGTGTATAAAATTTATACACCTATAGATAATTTCAATAACCATAAAAAGTGATGAATAGGTATAACACTTGAATACATAATAATTCGAATTAGTGAAAGATAATTTCAACCTAAAAATTATTAAACAAAGTATATACTCAGTTCAAGATAATAGGAAGTAAAAAAATGATAATTTGTAGGTTACTTTATACTTATAAATATAATTTGAC
>DASUZI010000329.1:0-5327 GCA_036376955.1 Nitrososphaeraceae archaeon | reverse complement strand
ATTCAATTTTTTTAACATCATCATTTAGATTACTTCAAGATTATATAAATCAAGAAGCATTCTATAATGGTTCGGTATGTACTACGACTTTGGAAGCAGCTGTATCATTCATTACCATTTGTTGAACATCGGTAGCAATTTGATGAGCATCATAAATAGAAAGATTGTTTGGATTCAATGCATTAATTGTTATTGTTAAAGTAATATGTTGATCCCCAGCCATATCCACTATTCCAATATCCTTACAATCAACTACTCCTTTTATTTTAAAACAAGATTTACGGATCTTTTCTACGTATGAAGAATTTACTTCTTTTTCGATTCCGATTGTTTTAATCTCCTCGGTCTCAAATTCAATGTGAGTTGTAATATGTTGTATATCTGGAATCTCTTTCTTTACTTTTGACTCAAAAGTTTCTATAATATTATGAGCCGACATAAGGTCTAACCCACTATCTACTTGAACATCTAAATACAAATGTAACAATCGATTACTAATGATATTTTTACTTCGAAACTCTTTAGAAATTTTATTATCAATGAAGTCTTTATAATTACCTTCATCTAAATTAGTTTCATGGATACGATTCTCATGTTGTTTATTTGAAAATGATGGGAATTGAGAGAAATATATTGAATGTACATTTTTAATACCATTAGTTTCTGAGGCAATTAATCGTATGATATCAGTTAAGGTTTCTGATTCAGATTCTATAGCATCTACATGAACTAGTACATCTGAATTTGGGATTATTTTTCTAATTTTGTTTTCAACATTAGTGGCGATTTTATGTGCTTTATCATTGGTCGATGTTCTAGGTACTTCTATATGAAGATCAATGAAAATTTCAGTTCCTACATTTCTCACTCTAACATCGTGTGCTCTATCGACTCCTTCCAATCCAGAAATTGATTCCAATACCATGTGATTAATGCCTTTAGGGGCTTTATCCAAAAGAACGTCTAACGTTCGTTTTCCAAGCCCTAATGATGTATATATTATCATACATGAAATTATTAATGCAGCATATGCATCTGCGTTTGGTATTTTAAAAAATAAGACAGTAGCAAGTCCTATAATAACAATCGAAGACGAGATCATATCAGCTTTAAAATGTAGGGCATCTGCCTCAATGGCCTGACTACCATATTTTCGAGCTACTCTAAACAATGTTTTGGATCTCCAAAAATCAACTACAATTGAAATTATCATTATTGCAAATGAAAATATTGTTATATTAGGCTCTATACTTTTAAAAAATATTCTCTCCAACCCTTCATAAAAAATATACCCTGCAACCAGAAAAAGAAGCAATATTTCGGCAAGACTGGAAAGACTCTCAATTTTAGCATAACCATAGGTAAATTTTGAATCTGGAGGTTTAGTTACAATTCTAATAGCATAAAAAGTCATAAGAGCAGCAAGTACATCAAGTCCAGAGTGAAATGATTCTGAAAGGATTCCTAGGCTATTAGTAGAAAACCCAATAATGAGTTTAAGAAAAGCAAGACATGCAGATGCTATCATAGAAGTTATGACTATTCGTTTTTTTTCTTTAAATGCTAAATCTTTACTTTTATTAAAAATTTTATTATCACCTTCATTCGTCCTATTTTGTGAAGGAGTATTATCATTATCAGTCACAACTAATATGATCCTTATTTAAATTAAATATAAATAGTATTTAAAACTCTTCATTAAACTAATATTTTTCTATTTATAACATCGATCCTGATTCTTAAATATATTTTATTCAAAGCTCAAATAATAATCTGGATATAAACTATTATACTGTTGAAGAGCATAATATTGGAACCTCATAATTGGGATCTAAGTAAGATAAGATAAATATATTTAAACAACTCTTCAATTGGATGGATTCGGATAATTGAACAAGCTGATCTTTCAGAAATAACACGAAATGAATTTCAGATAACACCGATTTTTATTTTCTAGGATCAGCAATTAACTAGAAACAACCGAATGGCTTAGATTGAATAAATTTATACATCAAAATATGTTGAAAATATCACAATGTGTCATTAATTGAAAATAGTATGAGATGTAAAAGTTATCTCATATCACTTGATTGAAATAAAAAGAATATTTTCTAATGAATCAAATAAAAATTTTCTTTATATAGTAATAGATAATAACGAAACATACCTATTTATTTTTGGAAGCGCGCTTTGGATTACAGATCTTGACATGAACCTAAATGGTATTATGTATTTTTTTACGGCCTTATTATACAAGTTTTTTCAATAAGTAAAACAACTCTTTTTTTAATTTTTTTAGTAAGTTATTGAATTTTACTCATAGTGTTATGTAGGTTGTGATATGTCTATTAAAAAAAGATCATAGAAACTGAATAAAGAGTCTATTAACAGATTAATTAATCATTTTGACCCAATTGTAAGTACTATGTTTTGAAATAAAAATTCTCTATCATTATTATCTTGAATTAATGACTACAATACATATTTTCATTAGATTAGTATCAAAATTTCATTAACGGATAAAAATATTATAAATGATTATTCCATTATTCAAATTCCCATTCGATTAATATCTCAAGAATACATTCTAACATATTATTAGATCGAGAAAATTATCACAAAAAATAAATTAAAGAAAATTTTATAATTTTCATATATAATGAATATTGCAGTTTAAGGGGATCTTCTAGTAATAAAATAATTGTTACAATCGATCTTGATAAAATAAGCTTCAGTAAAGTTCATTACAAGATTTTAATATATTATTATAAAGTACTAATTTTATTATATTTAATCTTATAAATTTGTTTTTCAAAAGTTATTGAAATGTATAAATTGGATTAATACAATAAGTTTATAGCATTGTTGAGGTTTGGTTTCGTCTTAATAATATCTCTGTTGAATTTTATTACTTTAGAATTTATTAATGCTCAAACTAACTCAACGATAATTTTGGAAAATGAGGCATCTAAAAAAAATATCCAGGAAAAACCGAAGATAGAAGTATCAATTGAAGGGACACCAAATGATGATAAAATCCGTGGAGGCTCGGGAGACGATGAAATTACTGGAGAAGAAGGAAATGATATCATATATGGCAAAGAAGGAGACGATGAATTTGAAGGAGGACCTGGTGAGGATATCTTATATGGTGATGCAGGGGATGATACTCTAAATGGTGGTAAAGACAATGACAAATTAGTTGGAGGAATAGGTAGTGATGAACTAGAAGGAGGAAGTGGGTCAGATTTATTCATATGTGATGAAGACGATGAAATTAACGATTTTAATTCTTTCGAAAATGACAAAAGTGATGGCCCATGCGATATTGTAGATAGGAGTTTATCTCCTGATAATGATGATGATTTTAATGAGGAGGATGATGATGATGATGATCTTTCTTCTTTGCGACCTATTTTCTAAGATCCTATAATATATGATTATGATATAACTTAAGGCTTCAATTAATTATCTCATATTATTTGTGTTGAGATTATAATATGTGATTGGACAAGAATATTTATACTCCTATTGCAATTATGAATATAATATCTTCCTTTAAACAGAAACGATTTAAATTAGAATTACGCATACCAAGTTACTTAGCTAATAATTAAGAAAAATAAAGATACAAATTATTTATCTATTGATAACTTTTTTCTACAAAAGGATGTAAAAATTAATAAAAAGAGATGTTTATTAATAAATTTAATTTCTGTTTCGTTTATTAGATCTATTATTCTCTGCGGTCATTGTTGTTGCGATAATTACCATAGGTACTCCGTCTATACCCGTTACGATAATTATTTCCATAACTATATCTTGATGTGTTTCCAGATCCGTTGTTAGTACCATTATAATAATTATTGTAAGGTCGGTCACGATAGTATGTTCGATAAGGTGATCTTTGTATAACCGGTATTTCAATTCCCATTTCGTCATTAAGTTTACGCATATTTTGTTTGGTCTTCCTCATAATTCTGGTAAATGAGTCTATTCTCTCATTTGATACTAGAGATATTGCAATACCGCTACCTCCTGCTCGTGCTGTTCTACCTATTCTATGAAAATATGTATCTGGATCTTCTGGCACATCATAGTTAATTACATGACCTACAGCGGGTACATCTATTCCTCTTGCTACTATATCAGTAGCAACAAGAATATCCTCGGTTCCATTTCTGAATCTATAAATAGCTGAGTTTCTTTGTTTTTGGGAAAGATCTCCATGAATCATGGTAGTCTTGAATCCATCTTCCCTCAAAAAATGGAATACTTTTTCTGTCCTTTGTTTTGTGGAGACAAATATAATAGTTTGTTGTTTTTTGTTTCTATTTTGTATAAGGGTACATAGATGTTTGAATTTTTCGTTCTCTTTTACAATTAAATAAGATTGTTCAATTGTATCCAGACTTAACTCATCTTTGTTTAGTCTTATTTCTAAATAGTCGTGCATATATTCTTGTGCAAGATTTATAATTTCAGCTGGCATTGTAGCCGAAAAAAGACACGTTTGTCGATCTTCATTGACGTAAAAGAGAATAAATTTGATATCCTCAATAAAACCCATATCGAGCATTCTATCAGCCTCATCTAACACAACAAATTTTACATTATCCAGTTGAATAGATCCTCTTTTTAGATGATCTATTAGTCTCCCAGGAGTAGCTACAACGATTTGGACGCCTTTCCTTAATTGCTCCTGTTGTATTGCAATACTCTGTCCACCATATATCGATATTGTTCTGATTCCTATATATTTTGAAAATTTATTAATTTCATTTGTAACTTGTAAAGCTAATTCTCTTGTTGGGACTAAGATTAACGCTTGAACAGGAACACGAGTTTGTATTTTAGTCAACAAGGGGAGTGCATAGGCTGCTGTTTTACCAGTGCCGGTATGTGCTTGACCTATCATATCCAGACCTTTGAGAAAAATTGGTATAGATTCTTGTTGGATAGGAAATGGATTTTTATATCCATGTTCATTGAGTGCTTTAACAATTGGAGTACTAACTCCTAATTCTTCGAATGATGATTCCATTTTATTTTTTTCACTTTTAATTACACAAAAGCACGGAAAAAATGAGAAGTAATGACTGTTAACTTAACAAATCTGCCGTAATTCTCTTGTAAAGTTATATCTGTTAAGCTGCAATATAAGGTATACTATAACCGAAATTAGATTATATCTAAATACCTTTATAATGAGATGATAAAAAATTTAAATAAACAGTAATAATCAACATATTTTATCTCAAATATCTTCATATTTCACTATTATTTTTATATAAGAAATCATAAATATAATAGTATTATAATAAATT
>DASUZI010000328.1:0-2098 GCA_036376955.1 Nitrososphaeraceae archaeon | reverse complement strand
CTTGAGGAAATATTAGCATCCTAGAGCCAGAGTAAGGGAAGAGGAACTGCTTATAACTGAAGAGCTGAACCATACTGTGTTGTTTGGTTGGTCGATAAAGAATCGCTTGACATTAATTATAGCAAGGTTTAAAGCTCAGCCTGTTCACACCGAGAAAAATCCTAACGGAGAAATACGAGGACAGATTAGTACTGTAAAATAGAGCAATTATATCCCCCATTTTTTTTGTTATTTGTTTTTTCAGCGTTAATTAGAAAGGAACTAATAGTAGAATTTAGTCACAAGATTTGCCAAAATTAGCTAAACTTTTGAATAGCTTCTGATCTGTCACTATACTCAGAAGAGAGGTTCTCATAGCTATGCCCTTATCTCTTTACGAGCTACGTTGTTTATAACTTAAAATTTGATGAATTATTAGGAGGTTTCTTAATCGTAATTCTAGCGTTATCAGTTCCATCGAACCGGAACCTCTAGCAGTTCTCTAATTGGACTCGGTAGGTATGATTAGTAAGAGTTGGAAGAATTAGAAGAACAACAAGAAATGGATTCTAGTCCATAAGGTCTGTTTGTATTTTCAATACATTTCTTGTAAGTATTACGATGTATTGTGATATAAAACTTGTTACTAATCCATCATATTCTGGCAGATGGTACTGTGTTAAGATATACCTACTTCAAATCAGTCGTAGTATCTATTCTATTCATAATTCATGTGGGGTGGGAATCTAATCTTGAGAAATAATTCAATATCATAGTTGTTTAACACCTGTTAAGATACTGTATTTAGTATCTACACAAAACTCATAAAAGTAAGTCCAACATAAAAAACTTCAAATCTGTACTTTTACCACATAAGTTATTAAGAAACTTGGGTTTCTTTCTAATCTCATCTAATAGTTAAGATTTTGTGTCAGAACATAGACGGCAAGCATTTTATATCATCTACACGTTATATCGCTACGAAAGCATTTGGAAAGCGATGATGAATCGGAAAATTTAGTGACAAATTGGAAGTTAGAATCTAATTTTTCTAGTGAAGAATTTGAAGACTATCATCAAGCTCTTTCCATGTTTGATAACATATCAAAGGATGGAACGCAGGTTATTTTATATGAATTAAAAAAAAGTCCTGTGGATGGATCAATTGTAAAGAAAACTCCGTTACTAAATTCTAAAAAAGCTAAAACTAAATCGCGATCAATTAAGAGAATTACTTATAGAAAATCCGCAGATAAGTCTGATGACCATCCGAAAAAGAAAAATAAATTCAAGGACTTTAAGGTAAGGATTTTTCTTCTTATCGTTGTTTTCCTTACCTTTATTGCCATAATGTTTTTTATGAATAGTATTGCAGGAGAATCGTCAAATGTTACGACGGTGTACCAATCTATTTTATTTAGAATCGATAATCTGAGTTACTTTTTACATCTTTATTATAGATAATCTTGGGTAATAATTAAAAATTATTGTAAATTGCCATTTTTGTCCTTTAAATCTTAAAATAACCCGAACCCGAATTATTGTTACCATAATCAGTAAATATATGCAAGATTTAAAATTTAATGATTTAATAGTTGAAATAGTTGAAATGAAGTGTTTTTTATCATCTATTCTTTCTTCTTTCGAAATAGTCTGTGAAATATTTAATGATGTAGATAATTGCAAAAGTTCCTCCAATGGATATAGAAATAACAGAGATAAGCCATATTACGGCACTCCCGTCCATACTCATGTATTCTTATATCATCAGGGAATTAAAAGTAACTTGTTTGTTAAATGCTAGAGAAAAAGATCTGCATATAAGAGGTATTGTTAGATAAACCCACATGCCAATGGAAGAAAAATCTATAGTACTGAATAATAATGTTAAAACGAGATACTTGGAATCAAAACAAGGAAGGCTCATTTCTGACAAACATATTTTGTTTATACATGGTCTTGGTTCATCGGCTGATAGGTGGTTAGATATTCCAGATGCATTATCAACGTATTATCATACCATAGCTGTTGATTTAATAGGCTTTGGAGGAACTGACAAGCCAACAGATGTTAATTATACTATTGAAAAATTCTCAGAATTCATCTTACAATTTATTGA
>DASUZI010000327.1:0-20121 GCA_036376955.1 Nitrososphaeraceae archaeon | reverse complement strand
GCCTCTATACAAATGTCCATAGGCCATAGTCTGCTTTTCTTCATGGTGGTGGTATAATTGGATCTAGGTTAGGAGCCTTCAAATCTGATCATAATAAAATTAATAATAGGAATTTTAGTTCCATTAGCAACAATTAATCTTGCTACAAGAATTATTCAAATAATTGATCAAATAAAGTCTATAGGGTTTCTAGATGCAAAAGAAAATCCAGAAAGTAAATTTACTTGTATTTCACTTCCCTTTTCAATACTTGTTATTTTTTCTGGTATCATTACATAACCATTTGCCCTAGTCATAACTGTCATGTTTGAGGTTTCTCCAATTATTGGTTCAGCATTTATCCTGTTGTTGGTTTTTGAAATTGATAAATGGACATACAATATTTTTACAAAATGTTGAAATTTCTTTCTTGCATTCCAATTATCAGAAATTTGAGCATTGATAGTAGTTTTGTTATTATTAGATAATCCAATTAATGACCTGATTAGTGGTATAGCCAATACAATGCAAGCATTAACAGCTCCTTGTATAGGTCCAGGTAATATAATTATAGGTTTTGATTTTAATATAGCAATTTTAGTCACTCTTCCTCTATCCAGTTTAATACCCTCTGCGAGAATTCCAGGTTTTCCAATAGAATTGATAGAATCTGCAATATGATCTTTATGTCCTACAGAGGATCCACCTATTGTAACAATAATATCATTTTGAGATATTGCGTATTCTATCTTTTTTTTGACTGCTTTAATACTATCTGATGTTATTCCTAAATCAATAGGAACTCCTCCAGCTGCTTCTATTAATGAGGAAATAATTTGACTATTAGTATTTAGAACTTTTCCGTATTGAATAACATCATCTATATTATTGGTTAATTCACTACCAGTAGGAATTATGGCAACTCTCGGTTTTTTAAATACATTTAGTTTTTTAATACCAAGTAAGTTTAACAAAGCTATATCTTGGATACGAATTAAATGCCTTTTTTTAAGTAATAATTTATTTTTAGAAATATCCTTTCCGGCAGGAGAAATAAATGATCCTATGGGAAATTCAGAAAAAATTTTAACCGATTTATTAAATAAATTAAATTGTGCATATTCAATAGGAACAACTGTATCCGAATTTTTAGGTAAATATCCTCCAGTAGGGATTCTGGCAGCATGTCCTGATTGTAAAGGTTTAATCTTAGGATTTCCTAGTTTGATATCATCTATTACTTTCAGTGTTATTGGTTTCAAATTTGTAGCTCCTAATAGGTCATCATGAAGAACAGCAAAACCATCCATGTGTGAAGAATCATATTTTGGAATATTGCAAGATGAAATAATATTGTTATATAGAATCCTCCCTAATGCCTCTTTAGTATCTAATTCTTCAGACATTGGCTGAATAATAATATTTTTCTTTAATGCGATAAATGCTGTTTGAATGGATAAATATGAATTCGATCTTATAGGCATAGGCATAATACTATCAAAGTAAAATCAATATAATATGTTCTTTTAACTTTTAGTTTAAATATTCAATTCTTTTTGAATCTGTCAAATAATCAAAATAAAGTATCAATATTTGTAATATCAATTTTTAAAAAACTTTAGTAATCAAATGGTTGAATTTTAATGTGTATAACATATATTATTAAAAAAATAAATTATTTATGAATTTAAAGATAGGTATTGCTATTGCGTTTTCAAATTAATAGTATTCTTTAAATAATATTTTTAGATTTACTTAAATTATGAAAGAAAAAGAATTTACATATATTCAAATGATATCATTAATAATCTTTGTTTTTGTATTAAATTTGATAAATTCAGTTTCTTTCAAAGTCTTAGCTTTAAATGAAGAGCCTATCACTACTATTCAATACGAAAAGGAGTTAGTGAATGGAAATAATAGTATGATGTTACCAGGAAGCAACATGACTTTTGGTTCATCACTAGATAACGCTAAAATGCATTTAATGGAAGCCATTATGGATATTGAGGATAATAATATTGATGGAGCGCTAATGCAATTGAATATGATTAATAAGGATATTAAGATGCACGAACAAGAGATGGCAGATATGATGCTAATGATAAATAAGATGAAAGAAGTTGATAAAAAATAAAATAGATAATGAGAACGTTTCTTCAAATATAAAAAAATTATAATTTGAGTTCAAATAGTACATAGAACACTTTTACTTTGGTTAATGGTGTTTATTTCTAATCAATTAATTTATCTGTAAAATACAAAAAAAGAAAACTTAAATCATTTATCCTGTAATAAAATATGTGTCAAAGAGACATAGTTTACTTTTATTTTCTTTCTCGGCAGGACTTGTTGTAGGGCTTGTATCTATATCTATATCAATAATTCTCAAAGTATTTGCTGGTGGGTTATTTCTGCCAGAACTTGCTTCACAAACATTATTTTCCCTAACTCCTGGAGAGTTTGAATCTCAAGCAATAGAAACTTTGGGTCCTCTTGCTAAATATTCTACTTTTATAGCATCGATAATAGTTACCATAATAATCTTTGGTATATTTGGGATTCTTTTAAATAAATTATTTTATAAATTCAATTTAAACTCATACATACTAAAGTTTGTATCTTCTTTCACATTAACTTATGGAATTTTAATTTTAATTTCTATTTTAATGGTAACAATAATTCAAGTTAGAAGTGGATCTCAAACAATTTCAATTCAACTTGTCATTCTTTCTTTGATTCCATCACAAATAGTATATGGATTAATTCTTCCATTATTCTTGAGAAAACCAAAAGATAAAAATAAAAAAGTACTACAGTCGTACCAACAACCACAACCAATTAATGAAAATATTAAAGATGAGAAAAATTATAATAGAAGAGACTTTCTTCGTCTTTTGTTTGCATCAGTTATTTCCATTCCAATAATATATTTTGGGTTAAATCGGTTGTTTTCACCATTACAAGATACTGAACAGCCACAAATTCAATCTAATATTTCGAGTTTATTGCAATCACGATCACAACAACAACAATCAGGATCAATACCAACTGAATTTAAAGATCCATCACTTGCACCATTACTTGATTCGGAAATTACACCAACATACCTTTTCTATAGAATAGATATAAATCCCATTGTTCCTGAAGTAGATGCGAATTCTTGGAATTTGCAGATTAAAGGGATGGTTGATAATCCATTAAAATTAAGCTATGAGGAAATAAGATCTATGCCAGCAATTGAAGAATTTGTAACCCTAGAATGTATAAGTAATAAAATAGGCGGAGACCTTACAGGTACTGCATTATGGAAAGGAGTACGACTCAAAGATTTTCTTGAAAAAGCAAAAATTGCTCCTAGTGTAAAATATATAGTATTTCGATGTTCTGATGGTTATGACGTGGGAATACCATTAGATAAAGGACTAATGGATGAGACAATATTAGCATATGAAATGAATTTAGCTCCATTAACATCTAAGCATGGATTTCCTCTTAGAGCTATAGTACCAGGCTTATATGGGATGATGAATCCAAAATGGATCACTGAAATAGAATTAGTTGATAAAGTGTATGAAGGATACTGGCAAAGAAACGGATGGACAAATATTGCTGGATATAATACTGGATCATCTATAGTTATACCTGGTCAAGCTCCAATAATACATAGATTCAGAGGTTTGGACGAAATTCCTTCTTACACATCAAATGGCAGAGTACCAATTGCAGGAATAGCATTTGGAGGAGACAGAGGAATTTCAAAGGTTGAAGTTAGCATTGATGGTGGTGAAACATGGAAAACCGCTAAAATCAAAGAACCTCTTTCTCAATATACATGGATATTGTGGACTGCAGGATTTATTCCAAAAGAAGGAGTAGATAATTATAAAATAGTAGTAAGAGCTACAGACAAAAAAGGACAAGTTCAAACTTCCGAATTAAGAAAACCATTCCCAGATGGAGCAACAGGATATCACACAATCAGTGTATAGAATAAGGATAAATCATTAAAGATTTTTAACCTATGTAAATGCACTCAATAAAAATAGACTAGACTATTAAAAGCAGTATCTAACTATTTCAACAATTGATATATCATCCTAAAGTTTTATTAATCTATTGCATACATCTTATTAGATTGTTGAGACTATCAAGAAAATACAAATACAGTGTAACCATAGTCTGAAATAGTCGATAGATGTATATTTGAATTTTACTTCAGTTAAAGTTAATATCTATTCCACAATATTACTTCTCTATGGGAGAGGTTATCGATCCTAACAGAATGAGAAATGATAATTCTATAAGAGGAGGATTAGTAGTCTGCGGAATACCTAATTGTCCTAATCAACCAACAAATCAATGTTCTCTTTGTTCACTTCATTTTTGTTATGAACATATAAAATCACATGTTCATCCAAGTGAATTCCCACCTGTACAAAAGAAAAAGGAAGATATCGATAATTGAAGTAATAAATTTTATTAATTTTAATATAACAATTTCATAACGTATTAAATATTATCTTATACATATTAATAACATTGTGAGTAGTCATAATAATATTACAATAGATAATAATAATGATGATGTTCCATTATGCTCAATTTGTAATAATGACTTTCAAACAGTTTCGGATCCTGAATCAGGCGAAATTATTTGTAATATCTGCGGTATAGTCTTATCTGAAGAAAAAAAATTACCTTTACATCCAAGAGTTCAAGAGGAGATGACTGTTATTAGTCATGCCAATACAACAACAAATACAAATTTACAATATAATGAAAATAATAGTAATAATAATATCTTATTCAATATCGAATCTTGTACAACTATTGGAAAATCAAATGTAGATGCGATTGGAAAAAGAATTAGTAATGATATGCAAAACAGAATAGATAAATTAAGAATTTTGGAGAAGAGAACTAGATACATTAATCCAAAAGATAGAAACTTAAAGTATGCTTTTACGAAATTAAATAATATAAAACACAAACTGGGACTATCTAATACTATAGCAGAAAAATCCTTTTATTTATATAGAAAAGCCTCATCATCAGGATTAGTACAAGGAAGAACAACGGAAGGAATCTTATCTGCAGCAATATACTTAGCATGTAAAGAATTTGGAACTCCAAAGACATTGAAAGAGATTTCCGATATAACTAATTTGAAAATTAAAAGTATTTCAAAATATTCTAGACTTCTTATTTTTGAACTTGATCTAAAACCTATACCAGTAATAGATCCAATAAAGTGTATTATAAAGATTGCAAATAATCTAAAATTAGACGAAAAAACAAAACATAAAGCAATTAAGATAATGAAAGAAATAATGAAAGAAGAAATTCATGTTGGAAAGAATCCATTGTCAATTGCAGCATCAATAATATATGCAGTATGTAAAACAAAGGAAGAGAATGATAAAACTCAACTAGAAATAGCAAATTCTGCAGATATATCTGCAGTAGTAGTAAGAGAAAGATATAATGATTTAATTGATAAAGTTAATTTACAACAAATGATATAATAAATAAATTTAAACCATTTAGGAATTATTAAAGATACTAAAAAACTTAACAATTCATATTTCATTTATTATTCGATTTATTCCATTTTGAGTATTGGAAATTTCATTCAATATATCATGTATAATCTCTCGTATTTCTCCTCTCCTACATTATTCATCTAAATAAATAATGCGAAATTTGAGTTTTACAAAAAAAGCAAAAATTAAGTATGAAAATACATGATTTATTTATCAAAATTATAGCTCTACACATATCTACATAAGCTATGTACTTATATTTGCAAGTCGAATAGTTTAATATGTTACTTTTCTAACTTATAATACATAATAGTAAGGTATTTTGGATGATAAATGTACGAGATTAATATCTTTAGAAGTTAATAATTGTTTTTCTATTGCGTTTTAAACATCGTGTAACATGTAACTAGGTTAAAAGACAGTTATGGATTGGATTGGGGTCTATATGAGGAGATGGTTACCAATCCATATCCAAATACCTTTTTTTTGGGAGCCTTTATGTAAAACAAATAATGTGAATTATAAATTTAAAAATTTCGTTGTTTATATCTCTAAAATAATTCTATAACACTCAAAATTAATACCCATCTACAACACAAGATGATTCAACACAACCCTAATTTATCACGTATTAATCTCTCAAACCTTCCTGTAGACTCTTCAGCTTTTTTTCTATCAAGATCATCATAATCTTCTTTACAATTTATTACATTGTCTTGATGTATATTAGATAAACAATAACAAAGTCATAAATAAAAGCGGTTAATAAAATACTGCTTAGTCCCGAATCACAATCTCCACTTTAAAATATGAGGATGATAGTGTAGTCTTTTCCCCCACATTTATTCAAAACTTGCTGTTCCTGGAATATGTGTAGATTAAACATATCGAATATAAATGGTATTAATATAGCAGTTACAGTTTATTTTTAAAATATAATAAATACAACAAATAAATAGGATATAAAATTTAATTTTAATTTAGAAATTCTCTTTTTCTCGTTTAATTAAAGGAATAATTTTTTCTGTTATTATTTTATCAAAATCGTATTGATCAAAATCCATAGTTAAAATCAAATAATAATTTTCATTGATTGGAATCAAACACCTACTCATTCTTGAATATCTTCTAAACAAATAAGTTAATTTACCCATTTTTGATTCAAATTGTAATCGTGTTTTATGTCTAGTTATTGTTCTAATTGCCCATTGATGGTTTTCTTCTATAGTAAGCATGAGTTTTAATCCTTTTCTATATCGTTCATTTATAATAATACCATCTTGATCAGTTATTCCTACCCATCTTATAGACCTATCAATATTCAATATACTTTGGGTAAAAGCATAAAGGAATTTTGTAGTATTATCATTATCAGTTCTTTCAGACATATTTGTATATTTAGTGAGTAATTTTCGATTGTAATAAAAAAGTATTCATATAATATTAAATTTATCAGATAAAATAAAATTTAATTCCCATTTATTTAAACTAGATTAATTAACCTACCCCACTTGGTCTTTTGTGTTCAAAATGTTCTAATTTCTTGTGCTCTTCCTTTATATCTACAGTATCAAATAAAAGTCCACATATTTCACAGGGAATTTTAGAAGGTCTGTTCCGGGTATTGGTGGTGGTAGATGCTTCAGGTGCCACTACTATACAATAACAAATACATAGTTAATAATACTTTAGATTAAATAATACATTAATCGATGGTATTAGACAAAATGCATAGTAACAAACCCTCTCCCAGAATTGCTTGAGATAAACAAATTAAGATATAAGAAAAATTCAACTATTTAAAATTTGCAGCAAATGTAACGATATTCAATTCTGGATCATATGCTCCAGATATTAATGGTAACAGCACCTAGATACCTTGTAGGTCATTTGAGATTGTTATTTTATCATAATCATTTTTTCCACAAATAAATATTGTATCTTTTATTTTTGCAATATCACAATTAGATCAGATTCTCCATCTCTATTGATATTCTATTTCGAGTCCTGACATATTTTATAGATCGAGTCATGAATTCTAATATCCACTCCTGACTACATTGACTGTATTCCTGGCGTCGGAAGACTTACACCACCAGTAGGATGGCCGCTATCATGAAATTCTATTATTTCGATTAAACAGTCTCCTGATTGACAAATCTCTTTATTTGAGTCATATTATTGATATTTAATATAAAATCATGATCGCTGAAAGATTGAGCGCTTGCATTTATAGTGTCAAATCACTCTTAACGCAGTGCTTAGATTGAGGAATAAATAGCCGATCTGGTTTAAATTTTCACCATGGTTCTATTCCAGTAGTGCGTACTGATTCATTAAATTTCTTAGCTAGTTTTCTAGCATTAAATATTTGCCATATCCATAATACAAAATATGCAACACCTAAAAGTATCATTAAAAGTATTACTCCTATACCTATAGATGATTCATTGGGATCTAGAATCAAAAGACTTTGCATAGAGACTACCGTAATAACAAGTAAAGCAAAAATGATGATACCAGAAATTAGTATGCCAATTCCTCTTCCAACCTTTCCCACATAAATGTGACCTATACCTTGTAAGCCAAATATTCCTCCGATAAATGCTATTAGTGCTGCTGTTCCAGGACTTTTGTATGGTAGTTGGTCTACAATTGATCTATTATCTTTAGATCCTGTTTGCTGTTGAAGGTCAAATCCACACTTGGAGCATTTTTTATTTTCTTGGTTTAAATCTAATGTCTTACCACAATTGCTGCAAAATTTTGGTCGACTAGTCATTCTTATAGTGTGAAATTATAGATTTACAGATTAATAAGGACTCTAAAAAGAAAATAGGAAAAATGTTCTAGAAGAAAAAATTGTGATTCGCAATAGGACTTCTCAATAACACAGAGGAAGAAACAATGAGACTACAAGACACCTACTAACAGTATTACTTGTCAAATACAAGTATTCCCAAAATGTCTCGATATTCCTCTACTAAATTAATAAAATACTACCACCATCCATCCATTTTTCTCTTCCATCTTTTTAATTAACAACAATAAATGATAACATCAACTTCAGAACGTAGAATGAGAAATTAAGATCATAGATATATTATTTACTAAATTTCTTTATATGACGTATTAACAAATATTAATTTTATAAATATTATAATCTTTATTCATTTATTTTAAAAATAATATACTATATATAAAAGACATATAAACATAAGAAACTACATATATTTTATAATAATATTATTTAGTCTATTTGATATGAAATTTTTATTGTTAATTTAAACAGCCTTATTTCCTTCCAATAAAGTCTTTTAATATATTATTATTCTGATGGTATACAATAAATTTAAGTATATTAGAATACTTTTCTATATAATTTTTAAAAACATTGTTGTTCATATTCCTACAATGAGACATATTTTGTCTGTTATCATTGAATTATATAGAAAAAAAGGTGGAAAAATAAGTTGAAAAGTAATAAAATAGATTCAAAAAATTATGATAGTAAACGAGTTTTAGAGAGTGGTGATATCTTTTTCTTTTATAGACCAAAAATTGATACTGAGGAAGTACACGATATAGACGATGTTCAACGGTTTTATATGATAACTTGTAAAGATATTAACAACGACGAAAATAAAAATAGAAATAACAATTATCGGCTTTTTTTGTTAGGTGCCAAGAAAATGCCAGAGATAGTAGAAAGAAAATCTGGCTCAGAAGAAAGAAATTGGGCTTTAAACATACTAACTACTTCTAATCCCGATAAAATACATAACGAACTTCTCATACTAGCTGAATATACAACTAAAACAAGAGGAAAAAGAAGAATTTCGCCAGCACAACCCGCTGGAGAAGGAAAATATTTAATTATTAGGCATGATGGTCATACTGAATTAGCTTATATTCTAGAAATACCAGAAATTCCAGGTAAGACACAAATAGAATTTGAAATAAAGAAAGAAGCAAGCTATATTGTATCTGTAAAGAATCCTGAAATCTTTATTCCTGGCTATGTTGCATTTTCGAAAAAAGATAAAAAACCTGATTATCCAAAACATATTAAGGAAAAGTTTGGAGAAAAACGATGGATAAATGTAGATGATCCTGAGATACTTGACTATGAAAATACACAACTTTTGCTAATTGGTGCCAGGAAAAGAAATGTTGAGGAAGAACTTGGCATAGAAATAGATGAAGAAAGAGAGAACAAAATTAGTACAGAAATGTTTAAAGATCTCAAGATAAAGAAAGAAGAAATTCCTCTACAATCCTTTCTGAAAGGAAAATTTCCAAAAAAAGAAGAAATTTCTATGGCACTAGGTATAAAGGAAATACCAAGTAAAAATGCTCCTGGAGTAGAAGGAGGTAAAAAAGGAGGTAAGGTTGCAGCAACAAAATCTTCATCAGCAGCTGCTATTGCTAAAATACTTGCAGGAATAAATCTTCCAATAAACAAATCAGATCTATTAAAATTTGCTCACAAGAATAAGACACAAGTAAAGGAATCAGATATAATACTTGATATACTTGATGAATTGCCTGAAAAGACTTACCACAAAATAACCGATATCGAGATAGAATTTGGGAAGTTAAGATAAAGCAAGTCATGAAAATAAAATTATTATCAAGATAGAAGGAAAAATAATATCATATCATCATCAAAATTTACATGTCAGATATGTAGTCAAGAATATAAACAAAAATAATGATTAGATAGACACGTACTTACAGCTCATGTAGAAATTATGGATAAACTCGTTAAGGATGAATCTATATCTAATAAGTTAAAAGAAATAAAAAAAGTAATGAAAATCTTGAATTACAAATAAACGAGATTAAGCAAGGATTAAATCAAATTGTAGAAGCAATTGAAAGAGACCTTTATGATACTAAAACTAATTGTTGCCCTACTTTTTAAGGGGTAATTCGTAATTACTTTTTCTAATTTTACCACCCAAAAATCAACAACTTTTTAAATAAACTGCTTTTACTATTACTTACCAAGTAATTGGTTGATAGGCAAAAGATGGGTGTTAGAGATTTGTACTTTCCCTTTAACACCCAGAAATAAAAATCCTAAGATTCAACATAACCTCAATTTAGATTAATAGCTCTATTAATCTTTGATAACTATCATTTCTTATTACACTATTTAATAATTTGATGTAAATTAATTAATTGCCATAGCCTTCCTCTTTTCCAATAATGTCAAATAATCTAAATGAAGGCTATGACGATTTGCCTAAATGTCCGTGACAAGACCGGGCAAGAGTATATAGTAATGATGATACATTAAAAATAATATTTATTAGTTTTACAAATTCTCATTCTATGTTCTGAAATTAATATAATAATAATTATGATAATAAGTATTTGTTAGTAATTTGGATAAAAAATAAGAAATAAATTATCTATATGAAAATAAAATTTTGTCCTGAAAATTATGTGTTAAAGTTATGTATCATTCTCAATTCGAAAAAAGCGTTATAAAAATTATATACAATAAACAACTACTTTTATCGGTTAGCGATGTAATCGACTATGGAAAAAAAATATTATATTAAAAATGTGCTAAAATATGCCTTCAGTGGATTTAGTCTATTTTTTATTGGTATGTTAGTTTTCATTGTAGTATATGACGCTTTAACAGATGCAACTTCCGATACAACACTAGAATACTGTGCTAAATATGGACTTTTAGCATCTCCTGGTTGTTGGTAATAAAATATTATAAGATATATATTTAATTGTCATAGCCTGAACATTATTGAAGACCGTATAGTGTGTGGACACACAAGGATAATTAAGTCCAGACTCTGACAACTGACAGTTAGAGTTAGTACCCATGTTCTGTCAAATGGAAGATTAATAACTCAATAATATATTGCATGAAAGATATTTATTGATATCTTAGATTCTCATTCTATATAAAGAAATTATTTACATATATGTTCTCGATTGCAAATTTGTATAACTTCTGCTTGTTCTAATGCTGTTAATCCAATAAGAATACATCTTATCACGATGTTGATAATATGCATCATTACAAGATGTTAAAAGAGCGGAACTTCTAGTTTTTGTTCGGTTTGATATTCTCCTAATGGTGATCATGAGAATGGCTATGATGAATATTAAAGACTACAATAATAATTATTCAACAAGATTAAAACAAGATAAATGGTACAATTTCTCTTTTGTATTGAGAAAAAAAGATCGAATGCTATTTGAAGAAATGTTACAATCATCATACAAATATTCATCTTCAATAAATTCAAAAGGAAATGAATACTCTACAGAATCGTTATTTATTACATTAATATTTGAACAATACAAAAAATTGATATTTAATTCAAACCACAATCAGCACCAGCAACATCAACAACAATTATTCAAATAAATAATAAAACTGAAATAAGGTTCTATCTCCTTTTCTTCTAAAGTATTATTCAAATATTAAAGTTATAATAGCTGCAGTGATTGAATCTAAAGAAATTTAGAATAAAAGTATAAAGAAATAATACAAACCATTAGTATTATTTAGTAATTAAAATGCCAGATTGTGAAATGTGTGGTAATAATTCTGACAAATGTTATACTGTTGACTTGTCAATTATTTCTGATTTTGATAAAGATGAACAACCATTTGAAAGGAATAGTACTATTTGTTCAGAATGTAAGATCAAAATTATAACCGTATTTCCAAAACTAGAAGATGAGTATTTTTAATAACAATTTATTCATATTATCAATATACCCTTTAGTATTACTTTTTTCTATTCTATTAATTGGGCAAATACAACTGCAGGCATTTACAGAAACTGCTAAATCGTGGTGGTCTAATGGAACAGCTATGCCAACACCTAGAACAGAAATTGCTGCTACTAACATTGGGAATAATATTTATGTTATAGGAGGATTTGACAAAATTGGTAAAGTACTAGATACTGTAGAAGTTTATGATATTAAGAATGATTCTTGGAAGGCAGTAGCACCTTTACCACAACCATTGCATCATACAACCGCTTCAAGTTTTAACGATAAAATTTATGTTATAGGAGGATATACAAATAATAATTGGCATCCTTCAGCCAAATTATTTATTTATGACCCTAAAAAAGATATTTGGACTGAAGGATCTCCTATGCCTACTGCTAGAGGGGCATTAACAGCTGTCTTTATAGGTGAAATACTTTATGCTATAGGTGGCGAAGGCGAAAATGAAATTATGGATATTAACGAAGCCTATAATTCAAAAAACAATAATTGGATATCAAAATCACCAATGCAAACCGCAAGACATCATGCTGCATCTGCAGTTGTTGATGGAAATGTATACGTAATTGGTGGAAGAGTTCAAGGAGTTTATCCTATTAACAATGTTAATGTTAATGAAATGTATGATCCTAAAATGGATCTATGGATTACACTTAACTCTATGCCTTCAGAAAGAAGTGGAATTAGTGCAACATCAATCAATAATACTACAATTTACGTATTCGGAGGAGAAAATATGACTAAAACATATAACAATAATGAAAAATATAATGTTAAGGATAATAGATGGGAGTTTCAAGAACCTCTGCTTACTGCTCGTCATGGATTGTCAGCAGTATCTATTAATGATAAAATATATGTAATAGGAGGAGGACCTGAACCTGGATTGAGTGTAACTAATGTTAATGAAATTTTTAATATTAGAGAATGAGTTTTGAATATAGCAGTAAATTAAAAAAGTAAAATTAAGAATTCAAATCATAAACGGTCATTATTATTATTGTTACTTGCACAATATTTTCTACATTGTTTCCAAGGTTTGACTTCTTTTTTTAGACATTATGATTAGTTATAATGGATCAGATAGTATCTTCTAGGCTTAAAGTACATTAGGGTGTATAGTATTAAGATAAAAGAATTCCTAGGACAATTGCACTTTTTATATCGTTAAATTATCTTTCGAATCTCAAAATTATTATTTTAACAAATATTATATTTTGTTTTGTAAAAACCAAGTGTGAAAAAATAGCAAGATAATTGCTAAAGTTGCCAGTGTTAAACTATAAAATAATGCAATACTAATATCATAATTATCCCACAAGAAACCAAAAGTGACATTTCCTATTAAAAGGCAAACTCCTACTATCAATCCATAAAAACCAAATGCAGTCCCTCTATAATGTTCCGATACATATTTTGAGATAAGTGCTCTTTGTACAGTTTCAGATATACCAACATATAGACCATAAATTAAAGGAATTGAAATAATATAGACAAGATTATTTTTTTCTGACAAATACATTAAAAGCGAAGATAGTACAAACAATAGAAATCCAATTATTAACACTTTTTCTTTTCCTATTTTATCGGATAATATTCCTGCAGGAATACCAATTGCAGTATGAGTAATATTGATTATTGCATATATTATTGGTACAAAGTTTTGTTCTATTCCTAAATCAGTAGATTTCAAAAGTATAAAGGAATAGTTGAATGCTCCAAGACTAAAAATACCTAGAATTATTACAAGGTATACAAATGTTTTATTCTCTATGAATAATTTTCTTAAACTAGAAAAAAAGCTAATCTTGTTAACCATTTTATTATTATGATTTATTATAATTTTGTCTTTCACAAAGTATATCAAGACGAAAAGTGAAACTATTCCTGGAATAATTGAAAGTAAAAAAATATATTGAATATTCCCCCCAAATAATTCTAATATTAAAAATGCAAAGATTGGACCTATTATTGCTCCTATCTGGTCTAATGTTCTGTGAACACCAAATGCTTTTCCTGTATTTGATTCACCTATAGAATCCGCAATTAATGCATCACGAGGTGCTGTTCTAATACCTTTCCCTATCCTATCTGCAACTCTTACAATTATAGTATCTATAAATGTAGTAACAAAAATAAAAAACGGTTTACTGATAGTAGATATACCATATCCAATTATAACAAGAATCTTTCGTTTTCCAATTTTGTCAGAAATATATCCTGAAGGAATTCTAAAGATATAGTTTACTAATTCACCTGAACCTTCTATTGCCCCTAAAAGAGTTCTTGATAAATCTAGATCTTTAACAATATACAAAGGTAAAACAGACATTACCATTTCAGTTGAAAAATCTGTAAAAAAACTGACTAAGCCCATATACAATACATTTTTGAGTCCTGAAGATTTTTTCAATAAATCTAATTTTGATAAATTTAGAAAATTTATGAATGTATCTCTCTATACCTAAATAAAACAAGATTTACTCCAAAATCTGAACAATCTTTTTTCTTGATTTTATACCTTGGATTATTTTTATTTTATCAGAGGAAACTTGAAAATGATTAGATAATAACTTTATTAATTCGTGATTAGCCTTTCCTAATTTTGGTTTTGATCTGATAGATATCTTTATTTCATTTCCTATTACTTGAAATAACTCAGATGTATTGAAGCTAATGCTAATAAAATATTTCATTCTTATCGTATTTTATCTGTTGATGATGCTTTAAACATTGATCTTTAACGGAGCTTATGATATTTGTTGTATTTTTATATTGGAGGTTAGCTTGAAACTTTGTAGATGAAATGGAAGATTCATTAATTAAACTTTTTTCAAAGGATATTAATCCAAAAAATTGGATCTCCCGTTATCATAATAATTCATTATTATATTTTATTATAATGTTTTTATTTTATCACGGCATAGGAATAATTTTCTCCTTAATAGGAACATTAATTATAGATAATTCGATAGTTGGATATGAAGAACCGAATCATCCTCTTTTTATGTTTCCGGTTATTTTAGCTGGTCCTATAGAAGAATCGATTTTTTTTGGGATTCCGTTCTATGCTTTCGGTAATAACTTCATTGTACTAATTGGTGGAATAGCATGGGCAATGTTACATATCTTCAATACATATCCTATAGATATTAATCAATTGGCATATGCGAATTGGTTATTCGTAATTCCATCACTTTTTTTTAGTTTAAGAACATGGATAAGTGGAAAAGGATGGTTCGCAATACTCGGCCATTCAATATGGAATCTTCTTTTCTTTAGTTTAAGTTGTAATTTTCAGGAAGCACATTGTTCCTATAGTTTTGACAAGGAATATATAAGCATAGTATTACTTGCGGGTATCCTACTTACTGTAGTATATTTACTGATGAAAAGAAGACAAAATTTAAAAAAATAAACAAAATTTGTTTTATTTTTATTTTTATCCGTATGACGAGTATTTTCTTCGAATATTTTCATGCATTCGATATGATAATTTTTCAGATATTTCATCTTGTTTATTATGGAACTTGGCCATTCTTTTTTTGGTAAATATAAAAGGCCCATATAGGTAATTGTGTCCTTTAATTGGTTTCACTGGATCGAGTGACGAAAGAAGGGAATTAAGGCGAAAATTAACATCCATAGTATTACTAGAATTGCTATTTTCCTCTTCAGAAAGAGTTCTCAAGTTCCTGAGCACATCTGATTCCAATTTTCTATATCCAAATTGTGAAGTATTTTCGAGTTTCTTTTCAATTATAGTAGAATCGGTTGTTGTCTTTGTACCCATTACTAATGGATTAGGTTTGTAAAGAGAATCAATTTTTAATTGCCAAACTTCATCAGGATTAGAAACAATGGCATCAAAAAAAGCATCCTTTACGGGAGAGGTTGAGATAATAAAATTCCATTTTCTCTGATTTGAAGAATATTTATCAAATAGGTATTTTGCAAGATCAAGATCTTCTAATATTTCCATATAAGAAATTATTAAAAAATTCTATATAAATTAATAGTAAAAAGGAAGACAAAGTAATTTATATAAATAAATAATCTACAGAAAAAATTTAGTGAACATCAACATAAATCATTTCATTTTCTATTATTATTGGATAAGATCCTGCAGATTTTAGTTTTTGTGGAAACCATACTAAATTTCCAGTTGTTATATCCCATTTAGCTCCATGCCAAGGACATGTTATTTCTTTGTCATTTAATTCTCCTTCATGTAATTCGGCTCCTGCATGATTGCAAATATTACCAATAGCATAGTAATTTCCTTTTACATTAGCTACTAAGATTTCTTGTCCTCCTGCAGTTAAATGTGTCATATTACCGTCTGAAAGATCTGATACTTTTCCAACCAAGAATTTTGTCATATTATATTAATAATGTATCAACTCATATTTTAACAAATTTCCTATTGAATATTGAATATTTCAAAGTTTTGCAACTATCTATCTTTAGAATTTTGAAACATTAGTTGAGTATCAGTTCAACGTTCAACTTCAAGTTGTTTGTAATTTTTCTTGTAATATTCAAAAGTTTATAGATAAAACATTTATAACCATTTCGACGAGACATTATTAAAAATTTGTTAGAATAAATAATCATTCTAGATTATACACCATGATACTAAATTATTGTGTATGTTTCAATTTTTTAATGTTTATAATAATAATTTTAATATTGAAAAGAACATTATTATTATTGGTTTTAGAGAGATAGAGACTGTTAACTTAACGGAAAGGAATAGTGATAGTATATAATTCTATTATGTTCTGCACCTAATTTTGGTATCTTTTATTATTTTATTCATTCTTACCTTGCTTAACATAGCATAGATAGAACATTTCAAATAAAAGGAAGTATTTACTAAATTATGACAAAATTTGGGTTCTATAATAATACACCTAAAATTTCATTTGACACTCATCTTATAAATTTACATCCGGATCAAAGGAAAATTCTAATAGAATTAAGAAATTTTGTAAGAACAATAGGCGATAATGTTGTCGAAGATATAAGACCTCATAGAATAGTATATTCTAAAACATTAGCATTTCGTAATTTTCTAGATGTACAACCTGCTATAGAAGAAATCATAATAGCAACTAGAAAAAATAGGAAAGAAACACCTATAATATACAAAATTTCAAACAAACAAGATTTTGAAAAGTTAAAGGAAGAGATTATCAGTGCATACAAAAATATAAATTGAATTTAATATTTGATTTTAGTACATTAAATTATATTTATACAGGTTATACAATTTCAAAATCATTAAAATTCCCGATAAATGCTTCATATTGTATTTTAACATTATCTACATGGCTACCAGGAGGACCTTGATGACACCACATCATAACTTTATCAACATTAGATTTTAAGCCTTCCAATACACATTCAACATCACCATTCAGCAAATTTTTAACCCATCCATAAACATTATTTTCTCGTGAAGTATCTTGAGTATGTTTCCTAAAATATACTCCTTGAACCTTTCCAGAGATGATCAAATGAACTCTAATGTAATCTGATGAATCACTGTTTTCTTTTTTATTTGAGTTACTATCATTATTATCAGTATTGCTTTGGATCAAGTAAAAAAAGAGAGTATAGAAATCAAATATAAATTATGAGATAAATTTATGAAAGAGAGCCTCCCTCCTCTTCAAAAAGATTTTCATATGTTGTTCCTTTCCTAACTAATTTAAAATCTCCGGAACTAGTTTTCATAACTATCGGAGGCTTAGTCTGGCAATGAAACGGCATATTAAATACTACAGAATATGCACCTACATTATAAAATGAAATATAACTACCGATTCTAGCATTATTAAGATTAGATATACCTGATAAAGGAAATGTATCACAAGTATCACATAATCGTCCTGTCACATGAATATTCTTTGGAGATAAGCCAGAATTTCTGCTATAAACAGTAGTATTATTACTATCTACAACTTCTTGAGGGTATTCTTGTTTCATTAAAGCTGAATCCAATAAAACATGATAGCCAGCATCAACAATAACAATTTTATGTCCATTATATTCTTTCGTATTGACGATTTTTGATAATAGAATAGATGATTCTGCAACCAGAAATCGTCCACTTTCAATCATCAATTCAAATCTACCGTGATCATCTGCCAATTGATTAAGTTTAGTGATATAATTCTCAGTCATTTGTTTAGGAGTAGGAACTGGTTGATTATAGAATACAGGAGTTCCACCTCCAATATCAATAGTATTGATCTTAAAAGAAGGAATATCTTTTTTAATTTTAGAAATAAACGCATCCAGTTTTGAGAATGTATTAGAATAACAGGAGAAATTAGTTATTTGTGACCCTAAATGAAAGTGAAAGCCATCGAAATTAATAAACTTATTATTCACAATGTGTTTAACAATTTTGAAGGCACTATCAATGGTTCCTCCATTAAATGGTACTCCAAATTTTCCATTTTTAGATGAAGCTCGGATTTCAGCTTTTACACCAACCTCTGGATTTATTCTTATCAAAGTTTGTGGTTTAACATTAGACTTTTCTGCAGCCTTTACAAGATTAGTCATTCCATTGAAAGAGCTAACTACTACTTTAGTTATCCCATTTCGTAAGACTTGAACATATTCTTCTTCTTCTTCTGTAATACTAGTATAGATAACATTATCTAATTTTATCTTACATCTTTTTAAAAAATATAATTCACCTAATGATGTGAGATCAAATGTAATTCTATCCTTCATAAAAGAACGTAATATTGCAGGAAGGAAATTAGCTTTTACTGAATATGCAATTCTCTTTGGTCCTTTGAATTTTTTATAAGCATTTAATAATTCGTTAGCTTTAAAGTGTAAAGTATTTTCATCTACTAGATATAAGGGGGTTCCATATTGTGACACCAGATCAAGAATTTGAGATGGATTAACAAATCTATTTAATGTATATGTATTTGTTGTAGTTTTTAGGTTTTTTTCAATTAACTGAATTTGAAAATTTTCTCCCATTCTTTTTAATAGTTAACTGTAAAAAAACAAAACTTAAAAATGTTACCCATAATGTTATTTATCAATCATGTATGTTTAGTATTATGAACATTTTTCTATAAAAAAATAAAAAAGAGTTATTAAATCAAAAATATTTTCATGTTCTTTAATTTAGACAAACTAAAATCAATTGTTTTACCTATAGTAAGGAACTGTCACTTTTTGACCTGGTTGTGTTTCTCGTTGCTTCTTTATCTTCTTTACGGCATCGACATAATTATCCATTGATACAGATGCTTCTGAAGCATGTTGTGCTGCCTCTTCTGGAGATGAATATTTTGATAGATATTTTTGTAATACAAAAGAAACAGCTACATTTACAACTGAATTAGTTTCTGCCCCACTAAAACCTTCAGCGAGTTCAGCAATCTTTTCGAAATCTACGTCTTTTGAAAGAGGTTTATTTTTAGAACTCATTTCTAAAATACTGTAACGAGTTTTCTTGTCTGGAAGCGGGATATATAAAATCTTATCAAATCTGCCAGGTCG
Organism: Nitrososphaeraceae archaeon; assembly: GCA_036376955.1. Taxonomy (GTDB): domain Archaea; phylum Thermoproteota; class Nitrososphaeria; order Nitrososphaerales; family Nitrososphaeraceae; genus TH1177. The sequence goes on along the minus strand of DASUZI010000327.1, from coordinate 271 downwards.
TAATAGTGCAGGATCAACTATATCGGCTCTATTTGTAGCAGCCAATACTACTACACCAGAAAGTGATTGAATTCCATCTATCTCTGTAAGTAATTGAGAGACAACTCTTTCTGCAACCATGCTATCGCCTTCTAACCCCCTTATTGGAGCTATAGAATCAATTTCATCAAAAAATATGATACATGGAGAGGCTTGTCTTGCACGTCGGAATATTTCTCTGACTCCTTTTTCAGACTCTCCAACCCATTTTGATAATAGCTCAGGACCTTTT
>DASUZI010000326.1:0-6453 GCA_036376955.1 Nitrososphaeraceae archaeon | reverse complement strand
TATAATTCACATTAAAGTTAAAATATTATTATCATTCTAATATTCGAAATATGATATATACAAGGTTTATAAATATTGCAAAGAGATAGAGTTTATCTTATAATTGACATATTAACTAAATTAATTGAGTATGGAGAAGTTAATCAATCATCGCTATTATTGTATTGTAGACTAAATTTAACTAAGCATAAAGAAATACTTGATGAATTAGAGAAAAATAGTTTTATTGTAAAGAAAAATTCATACTTAGGAAAAAAAATGATACTTTCTTATTCAATTACTTCTCAAGGAATAGAATTTTATAAGAAAATTTTAGAGCCATATGAGAAGTTCTTTCCACGAAAACAGATTTAATATATCCTATAATATGTCATACAAAGTTATTTTTTTATTCTTTGTTAATATCCTCTTTATCAATTTCAATATTAAATTTATTAGCTATATATTGGTCTATATCATCTTTTTCTTTTTTATAAGATTCATATTTTTTATGCCATGAACCTATTTGCTTATATTGAAGGATTCCAGTAACAAAAAGAATAGAAGATATTATTATTACAGATGTCAATAATACAACTAATCCCAATCCAAATTCTCTTTCTGCTTCTACAATTTTAAAAAAGGATTGATGAGTAAAGAGATATATTGCTAGTGAAATAGCAATGGGAGCTAGAATAATTGAGGAAATTGAAACACCGATAAAGAATCTTCTAATTTTGGTTATCTGTTCAATAAAACTATCTATAAGAGTGAGTATGTTGTTTCTTTCACTATTCATAATTGTACTATCATTGAATTATTCAGTATTTATATGCCTCTTTTATTTAGGACGATCTTTCACTATTAATTTACCATTAATCTACGAATGAATATTACAATAATAATTAAAATTTCCTGATTTATTTGTTGTATGTAATTATTTGGCTTTGAAAATATCCTAACTCGTTTGTAAGAGCATCAAAATCATCTATATTTATATTGTGTTTAGAATGTGTATCTGAATCTTCATTAATAAGATGAATTGATACTGTATTGCCCTGATTAGGTGAAATTGTTGGATTATATCCTAACCCTATTCTGCTTCCTGATCCACTATTTAACCATTTAGCCATACCTATAGATTGACTAGTATATGTATATACTTCAGTTATCAAATATGTTACAATAGCTGAAGATAAAAGAAAGTTTCTATTTAAAAACTTAAAATTGATAGAAAAAATTGATACAACTATAAACAATTAAACCAATAAGAGAAAGTGATATTCCAATTACTAGAATATTTTGAGTTTTTTGTTATTTCTTGTATAAAGTATTTTTTTAAATTAAAATGTAAAATTTTTTGTATTTAAGAGTAGTTAACTAGTTAACATATACTTACATTTATCGATTTTCTGAAATTAATATTTGTTTAATTTAGGTGTATGCGATCTGTATTTATAATAATTATATTGGCGATATTGGAATCATCTGCAACTAGTCTATTTGATGAAAGTGCAATAATTGGAATGAAAATGAAAAATGGCGACAGTTGTATTGGGAAAACAGAAGATAGAATTCTGAGAATGAGATCTTATTGTTCATATAATATATATGATATTGTTATGATAACTTGCAAAGCAAAACAACAATCTATCGAAAAACACTAACTAAAATAATCTTGCCGATAAATTTCTGCATACCATATTCTTTACATATAAATTCTAATATATAACTGACGCATAGAATGAGAACCATTTATAATTCTAATGCATTTTATATTAGACAAATTCAAATAATTTCACTCACCAAATTGAAATCCTTAAAACTATTATTTTACTTGATTACCTCTAAAACAAATATATATTATACTGTTGGTTCGTGTATATTAATAATAAGTGCAATATTAAGTATATATTTAAATTTTCAAAGTTTTAACTGTCTAACAAAATTATCAGAATATTATAATTCACAAATTAGGAGCGACTCTCAAAATAATATATTTATAGATCTGCAAAGAAATTGTTTTATAATCACAAACTCATATGTTTTTGCGGTCTTTGGAGTTATTATTGGAATAATCATCATAATAATTGGACATTGGAAAAAAAGAAAATTAAATAATTAAATTTGAATATTGTGTGGATAAAACGATTCGTAAAAACATGTAATGGAAATATTGCTAATAATAATGAATACGCAGTTTGTATGGCAACTGAATTATCATATGAACAAGTTTAGATTTCCTCATTCACCACTACCACTTAGAAATTTTGTAGTTGTTAAGTTATGAACCAATGAGCATAAAAGTTGTTCAAAAATATTATCTAAATCCAAATAACCATATGGTATAAAGTATAAGTGCATTTAAAGACTTGAGGGAGATATTGTGTAATCATCCAGACGGCTCAATGAATTAATATTCAATATGATTAGTTTTTTTGTCTTATTATCTTCATCAACTACAAAATTAATAATCAGTTTATATTTTTCTAAATGATCCATAACCAGTTCAGACAAAATAAAGCTTTACACTAGGACGTATACTCTAACGAATGATTAATATATTATATATTGAATGTACATCTCAACTGATTCATGAGGAAACTAATTTAAAAAAAATTTTGTAATAATTCATATTTAATTAAGAATGAATAATTAAATATCGAATCAGAATTATAATTATAGTATTGCATCATTTCTTTTTTCGTTTATTTTATTTATTATTTATAATCTTCTTTATAATATTTTTTTTAATATTTTTTTCTGGTTTTTTTACTAAATCTCATGCTGAATCATTTTTTGTACACATCAATTTTTTTATAAATAAAATTATATTATTTAATGTAAATTTGAACTCGAATGTAGAGTTAACTCTGACAGGGTTTTAAATGTAAAATATAAAGTCTTGTTAATAAAATGTTATGCATCTTTAGCAAATATAATAGATATACGGTAGAGAAAATTACAAAACAAATAATAATAAAATTTGTAAACTTTATTTAATACTGTTGTATAAATTTGGTTTTTGTTTTACCTGGCTAGATTTCCTCCGATGGAAGAACCATAATAGCATATAGATATATATTCCTAAATCGAATCTTTTCATTTTGTTATCAAGTCTATGTATAATATAATATAACATATATTCTAATTAATCTCTATCACACATGAACTTAGAACTACATGAAACTAAGTAATGAAATGAATAAAAATAAGGAATTTGGTAATCCTTGATGTTAATTATAATACAAGTGTTAACTCTGTAATCAAGGCTAAGAGAAATATTAGCTAAATCTTTATAATTGAATAGCTAAATATGTTTTAATTTTATTGTATTTTATTATATTGATAAATTTAATTAAATAATATTTTTATTCATCTTAATTTAGCATTTCTGTTTTTTAGAATATTATATAATATAATATTAATTATTTACTTACAAATATGACATATAAAAGTTAATAAATGGCGGACAGATATCAATAAAACAATATTTGTGATGATGTCTCTCCTTGCAATAGGAATGATCTTTTCATAACTCGTCGTATCAGCATTTCCAACCAATGCAATTTTCTACATCTAAAAATAAACACATGATAGATTTAATTTATTCAATATGTATTCGTGTATTTATCAAGAGATTTGAATATTTAAATTCTGAAATGGAGCAACTAAAAGAATATTATTCTTTTAGTTTAGCCCATTCTCTTTCCTTTATCTTTACTATATAGACACTATGTTGAACTGCAACTATTGTTTCAAAAAATGATGTTTTAGTTAATGAGTCGTTCCAGATATCTTTGAAAATACGTACACCAACCAAATTTGTCAATTCATCATTGCTGTACAAAAACACAAAATTCGGAATCTGTTGATGTAATAATATATCTAGTTCATCACGGTAATTTTCATGAACTAATAGAAGATTTTTAATGTCTTCTGAAAAATATATTACATTTGATGAAATAGTTAATTTGTCATACCATACAATTGCTTCTAAACGGATGTCTTTACTAAACCATAATGTTATGTGTAAATCAGTTGAATTATCTTCTATTTTATTATAATGAACATCTTCATCTTTTAACCAAGTTTTAATTTTATCAGTCATCTTTACATCATCCATAAAATCTATGTAATCTGATTAAATATTTAGATGTATGTTATAATTACCTGAAATATGACCTGAGAAATACCTAACTTGATTAATGATAGACCGTTTAGTGAGTAACATGTAAAACTACTTAAATAACAACACTGAAAGAAAATTTCAATTGTAAATATAAATGTCAGAATTTAACTAATATATAGAATATAAAATATTTATGTAAATCTAAATTAATTATTTGTATTCATGTAACAATAAACTATATTCTAAAAAGATTGATCTATTAAACCTTTTTTTCTTTTCTTTATTTGAGTACATATTAAATTTAAGAGTATATTAATCATAAACCTTAATAATCGGATTTATCAGTATCTATATGATACGTTACATGTAAGATTTCTTACAATTATTCATTTGTATTTTGTTTCTTTTAAAATTTGGCTTTAAATAAGCCTAAATATTAATGAATGAATGATATAAAATTATTATTATTATCGATCTAAGTCTTAATGAAATAAACATAAAATTTGACCAATTGAAATTGTTCATTGTAAATTTACTATCTAAATTTTTTTCACAATTAAATCACTTTATGAGTAATTAGATTTTATGAACCATAATTATTGAAAACTAAGGTTTTAGAATTCAAGAATACCCTTCAAATGATAACAAATAGTTTTTTTACTTATTGTATCCAACCTAATTGCCTCATTAGTTCTATTAAATCATAAAATAATTTCTCTTCATTTATTTTTCCCTTCTTCCAATGCGCTACTGTGCATAATTCAATATTAAATTTTTTATTTGTTGGAGGAATAGTTTTTCCATTTTCACCAACCATTGGACCTGTATGTGTACCAGTAAAATTGGCAATCGAACAAGTCCAATCTGCCTGACCGAAAAGTACAAGGTATGGAACGTTATCAATGTGATTATCAGGGAATGCATTAAAAAACATTTGAGCTTCTTTTTGATGTATGTGTAGTCCTATAGTAGGTTTAGATTGACCTGGCCAATATACAGCAACATTCTTGGCATGAAGTTTCCTGAAAGTAAGCCAATCTTGTGAATTCCATGCATCATCCAACATTTTCATCAAACGCATGTTTTCGTTTGCAGTCATAATTATTTTACTTGTAGGATAAAATTAAGGATTCCTAGTCAATTAATTCACTAGCAGGTGATTGTTTTATAAAATCACTTTATCATGGCTTATCTTCTTAAATCCATAATCATTTCAATTTCTCATATTTAGTAAAATCTTATAATATTAATATCAAACAAAAAAATACCTTATACTGATATAACAACCCTAAATTTCTTATTGTATAGTTACTGCTAATTTTTTCTTGACCCCAATGAAATTGACAATGGATTTAATTATTATTTCCTGATCATATTATGTCTAATGCAAATTCAATAAGAATGTTAGATATAGTACGTTAATAATTAATAACTGCATATTACAGATAGAAGATGGGACATTTCACACTCGATTCAAAATACTATTTAGAATATTATTTACAATAATCACTATAATTACGATCCCAGTTTTTATGAATATTGGTATGGCTGAAGAAAATGGAATTACACCGATTGATCCAAAAAATGTAACTAATCAAACATTACAAGATATTCCAACGGAGGATAGAGATCTGTCAACAGGTATTGAAAATAAAACCAATTAAAATTGATGATCATTAAATATCACTTGTACTACAACCTCTAACTACTAATTTTCATTTAACTGTTTCTGTAATAATTGTGGAGAACTATTATTTTATAGTCTAATACATGCTCTAAAAATTGAGCAAGTGAATGATAATTATACAAATTACTAAAATACTATAATTTGTTATTAATATTTGTTAACGATAACTATTATACTTATAAAAATACTTCTAGTAGTAAATTAAAATATTAATTTGTGATTAAAGTCAATTTAAAAGAATATACCGTATAATCTAAAAAAAATAAATATTATAAAAATGCGAGAATTTTTAAAGACTAGTCTTTAGTTGTTATTGTAGTTACCATTATTTACATCTGAATTATTTTTATTAAGTGCTTGTATGTAAGTGGTATTTGTTTTTGCGAAAGCCTTTAGATTATCGCGTGTTTGTTCAAGTGCTGTATTGTAAATTCTAATATTTGATAGTAGAGCATTATTTACTAGATTTGCAGTATTTAACAGGTAACTTGTAAAGTTATTTACAGCTGCTGAATGATTTTCTGCAATTTTTTGTGGATTATACAAGTCCCATACACCACTATTTCTATCTACTTGTGATTGAAATGAACCTATTACTTGTTTTTCTGCTTCGATAAAGTCAGAAGCAATATCTTTTATAGTTTTAATAGTTTGT
>DASUZI010000325.1:0-5443 GCA_036376955.1 Nitrososphaeraceae archaeon | reverse complement strand
AATCATTTTATAAAGGACAAGGTGCGAACAGCCTTATAGTTACAGGTATTCATACTGATATTTGTGTTAAGCATACTGTATATGATGCTTTTTTAAATGGGTATAACATAACAGTTGCGGAGGACGGAGTAAAAGCACTCCCATTAGTGGATGAACCGGTCCTAAAATACATGAAAGAAAAATATGGTATTAAAATACAGAAAATCAAAGACATTTTACAGCAAATTTTATAGATTAGATCAACCGATTTCTATTTAGGGTACAAGCTAAAATTATTTAGCCTAAATTGCATATGCCCATGTTTCTAAAGATTTCTCTATTGGTAGATAATAATAAAAGAACATTCTTCAATCTGATATTATTCTCTTAGTACTATATCACCTAGTATTATTATTCTTCTTAAGTACTATATATTAAACTATAAAGCTAATGTATTTTAACTTCAACTAACAAAGATTACAAAAAAGGTATCAAAATTTATAAGAATTTTGAAAAATATAGTTTAGGTAATTATTTTATTAACAATCAAATTTCTAAAAAATGACAATTGAAGATTATATTAAATGGATGGATGGGAATTAATAATTATGCTTTAATAGGAATAGCCACAATTCTTTTATAATTAGAATTAAATAAGTAAATAAGTAAAAGTTTAATGACCAAAAAGATAATTGTATTACCTGAACAATCAAAAATACATAGTGAAATACTGAAACTTGCAGCTAAACCAATAAGTAGGAAAAAAATACAAAATAAATTGTCACTTTCTCACCAACAATTACGGAGATATACGGCAGAACTGGTAGATAAAGGACTTTTGCATTCATATAAAAGAGACAATGAATTTATATGTAGTGAACGCGGCTATACTTATTTGGCTAAGTTATCATTGAGTAAAAGTGATAATACAATTTTAAATTCATATGATATTAGTAGAGAAATTATTTATCTTGATCCAGACAATACACTATATGATGCTAGAAATTTTATGATTCGATATAATATAAGTCGAATAATTATCCTACATAATCAAAAGTTAGTAGGAATAATTACTGAAAAGGACATTACAAAATTTTTATACTCTACCCTTACAAAAAAGAAATTATCAGAAATTTTAATTAAAGAAATTATGACAAAAACACTACTTACTGTGGATATCAATTCTTCACTAGCTAAAAGTGCTAAGATAATGCTAGATAAGAACATTAGTTCTGTCATAGTAATTGATTCTGAAGGATATCCTAAGGGAATAATTACAAAAACTGATTTTGTAGAATATTATGCCAATCATGTTAAAAATAAATACAAAATAAAAGACTTGATGTCAAAAAAAGTTTACACTATTTTTCCTGATGAGAATATTCATATGATTATTTTATTGATGAACACTTACAAAATATCTAGAATTGTAGTCATTGAACACAATAAACCAATAGGTATTGTGACTTCTCGAGATTTATTACCTTTGACACCTATTCTCATTGGAAAATCATCAAATACTAAACACTCCACTATTACCAATATTCAGAGATATACTCCTTCAGGAGTTAGCTCGATTTTATTAGCTGAAGATATAATGAAAAGATCTCCCTTAGTTGTTTCGATGAATATCCCTTTATCAGATGCAGCAAGAATAATGATAAGAAATAGAATAAGTGGTTTACCTGTTGTTAATAATAAAGGATTACTTAATGGGATAATTACAAAAACTGATATAATTACGGCGTATGTTAAATTGTAATCCTATCTCAATAGTGGATTATTATATTGTTCTGTTTTTAAATAAATTAAATAGTTGAGGTATGAAGTATGGTTATATTGTTTGTATGAAGAAATATGTCACAATTATAGGAGTTACAACAAGAATTGTTTTTGATGTATTCAACAGAATTCGTATAATAAACAATTAATGAACTGTAATTGGTTTTATAACTACAATAGATATATTATATAATATTAAAGATGAAAAAGATATAAATAATAACACGATAAGATATACAATGACATTTAACCTAACAGTGATTAAACAAAATAAAGACATTGAGGAGCAGACAGTTGGCGTTAAGGATAAAAACGGGATTTCCATGATTCCTGGTACAAAAAAACTTACAACAATAATAGCAATAATAGGTGAAGGCTAAGAATAATGAAAGGTCAACATGCTATAGATGTCGAAAAGTCTCAAAACGCAGTACAAATATTGCAAGACAGATTATTAAAAGAATTATGTTCTAGAGACTACCATTCTAAACGATTAGGTAAAGTACCTATATTTGACATAGATGAAATTTATAAAAAATCATTCACTGATGTAGAAAAACAATATTTTTTAAAATTTCTTAGATGGTTTGCCCAAGAATCTGAATATGTTCAATTTCTTTTTGAAGGTAAAATTGCCATTACATTTCTTGGCAGAAATTATTGTATCATTTCAAATCAATACCGATAAACAATAAATACTGTTTTTTATTATTTATCTTTGTTAATTAATTTGATTGTCTCTGAATATATCAAACCAGTAGTACCCAATAATATAACAATAATCCAATCAGAAAATACTAAAGGAACTAAATCAAATATTTCTTGAAGAGGAGGATAGTTCATGATAAAGATAATCAAAGATATTTCACCTAATAAAGAATATATCAGTAATTTATTGCTCAAAAATCCTAATTTATGAACATTATGCTTAAAGGATCTACAGGAAAAAGCAAAGAAAAGTTCAAAAAATACAATTAATGCAAAAGCCATAGTTCTTGCCTTTGCAATACCATATTCTGAATCCCATCCATTGACGTTAAGAGTATTCCAAAATAAAAACAATGTTACGGTCGCAAGTATTATTGGAATTGGTATCAACCATTTTTTTACTCCAAAGAATATAGTTTCATTTGGATTTCGTGGTTTTCTTTGCATAATATCTGGTTCACTACGTTCCATACTAAGTGCAATTGCAGGTGAGCCGTCTGTTGCCAAATTTATGTATAAAATATGTTTTGCAAGTAAAGGAAATGGCCAACCCATTACTACCGCAAAGGTTAGTATTAATATTTCACTAATGTTGGCAGATAATAGGTAAACTAGGTATTTTTTGATGTTGTCAAAAATCCGTCTCCCTTCTTGAATAGCAGATATTATAGTTGCAAAATTGTCATCGGCAAGTATCATGGATGATGATTCTTTAGCTACATCAGTCCCTGTAATTCCCATAGCTATTCCTATATGGGCTGCCTTCAATGCTGGTGCATCGTTTACACCGTCACCAGTAACTGCAACTATATGTCCATTGTTTTTTAGTGTTTGTACTATCTTTAGTTTTTGCTCAGGTAAGACTCTTGAATAAATCTTGATATCATTTAATTTATTTTTTTTGTTAAAGGAATCAAAATTTATTTCATCTAGTTCTTGTCCGGATACAATTACTTTTTCTATGTTAGTTTCATACTTGTTCACAATTCCAATTTCTTTTGCTATGGCTAATGCAGTAAATTTCTGGTCACCTGTTATCATAACTACATTGATTCCAGAAGTCTTACACTGGCTGACAGCATCTTTGACTTCTTTTCTAGGTGGATCTATTATGCCTACAAGTCCTAAAAACAAAAAATCATTGTTATTATTATTTGTATTCTTATCTGCCAGAATTTGACCTATCGGAACTTCATTGTTGGTGGTGGCAAGTGCAAGAACTCTGAGTCCTTCACTAGCCATTTTATGATTTACTAAAATGATATGATCTTTAATTTTATCTGTCAAAGTCAAAAATTGACCATCTTTTAGAACTCTATTACAATGATTTAAAATGACACGTGGTGCACCTTTAGCAAAAATCTCATATTCTTTCTTTTTGTCTGATCTATGAAAGGTTGTCATCATCTTTCTTTCAGCAGTAAAAGGAATTTCTCTTAATCTGGGAGACAAGCTAGATAATTCCTCATTTACAATGCCAACTTTCTTTGCAAAGATCAATAATGCAATTTCTGTTGTATCCCCAAACATTTCGATAATATCATCTTGAAGTAATTTTATTTTTGCATCATTGCATAGGACTGCACATTTAACAAGCAACATAAGATCGTTTTTGTTGATGCTTGAATTAGATAGCAGATTGCCTTTAGTATTATATCCAACCCCAGTAACTTCTATGAAATGATTATCATAAATGTAAACTTGTTTTACTGTCATTTCACCTTTTGTTAACGTCCCTGTTTTATCACTACAAATTATTGTTGTAGAACCTAGTGTTTCAACAGCTGTTAATCGTCTTATTAATGCATTTTTTTTAGCCATCCTATATGCTCCTATGGTAAGTGATGTTGTAATTATAGCAGGTAGTGCTTCTGGAATTGCAGCAACTGCTAAACTAATACTCCAAATTAGAATATCGAGTACAGGTAAACCACGGATTAAAGAAATAACAAATACAATACCAACTATTATTAACATAGACAAACTAAGTAATTTTACTGTATGTTTGATCTTTAATTCAAAAGGAGTTTTCTGAGTAGTTATACCTTGAACAACTGTAGTAATTTTTCCTATCTCTGTATTGCTTCCTGTTTCAAAAATTACTGCCTTACATCTACCATTCACTATTGTAGTAATTGCATAAAGTATATTCTTTCTATCTTGAATATGTGTCTGCTCTTGCAATACTGTTTGCATCTTTTCTATAGGTAGTGATTCTCCAGTTAATAATGCTTCATTTGTTTCCAGATTATATGATTCAATAATATATGAATCTGCAGGAATCTTATCTCCTGGATATAAAACAATTATATCTCCAGGTACAAGATATTTGGTCTCCATAATTTTTTCTTTATTATCTCGAAGAACTCTACATGTTGTTGCAGTCATTTTCATTAGAGCGTCAATAGCCTTTTCTGATCTAAACTCTTGAATAAATCTTACAATAGTAGTCATAATTAATATTGCAACTATAATAATTCCATCTATTATTTCTCCTAAAACAAATGAAATGAATGTTGCTACAAAAAGTATTAACACCATTGGATCTTTAAGTTGTCTTATAAATATAAAAAATGGAGATCTCTGTTTTTCTTTTTCAATCTGATTAAGACCATGTTTTTCTAATCTCTCTTTTGCTTCTGATTCTGTAAGACCATCTAAATGACTATGAAGATTGTCCAAAACTTGTTGTGCAGTTAAACTGTGCCATTTGGTGTTTGAGGACATCATATGAAGATATTATGATATAAAAAAAGAGGTTGAAATAAGAGTTACTATTGTTTCAAATCACTTATTTTAGAATACAGCCTGCTCCAACTGCTTTCTATAGATTTCGTCTCCTATTGTTATCCTTTCTTTCGCCGTTCTCTTCAACTGTTTTATAGTTTATTATTGATGACGTCTTTTAGTATTCTAAGACAAATTTTCTTTTGCTTTTTTAAGTTGTACTATATAACTTTTAGTCTGGTAGGCT
>DASUZI010000324.1:0-7288 GCA_036376955.1 Nitrososphaeraceae archaeon | reverse complement strand
AACACCAGCAAAGAAAACAACTGCAAAGAAAACAACAACACCAGCAAAGAAAACAACTGCAAAAAGAAAAGCAACAGAAATTAATGAACTACAAAAATCATCAGAAAATGTTCCAGAGAGTCCAATAGAGAGTCCAATAGAGACTCCAATAGAGACTCCAATAGAGACTCAAGCAGAGCAAACTCAATCAGAAACTCCTTAAAATTAATAGTACATTATGATGAGATCTAATATATGGTAATCCACATTTAGTTTATCAAACTATTTTTTCTTATTTTTATATGATATAGTTGGAAATATAGCTAGATTCACATTTTAAAGCCGATTATGTAAATTATAAAATATCTAACCTAATTACATCATAATGGTTAATAATTTCAATACATGGTATATTAGTCATTCATTTCACTATATTAAAATCTGTAAACTCATTTCTAGTGCATCACCAGTTTAAAATAAAGTGCTTTCACAATTAACATAATTGAGGCTGCACAATTTAAAATTTAAGTTTTTAGTTAGTTTTATCACAAGCTATATTAGATAAAATTTTACAGTTATTTTATATATTGTGGACATTTGTAGCTGGTGTATCTTATGATGAAATCGCGTATGTATAATTCTACTAAATTGAATTTTATTAGATTACTAAAATTATTTGAAGACTCAATTGATGATGTCATAGCAATAACTAGAGCATTTAGTATTGCATATGTTATTCATAGAGGAAAATTCTATGATAACATAAAATCTGAACCATACATAAATCATACTCTTAGAGTTGCACTGATTCTCGCTAGTGAATTAAAAGTAAAGGATAGAGATGTTATAATCGCTGCTATTCTTCACGATGCCTTTGAAAAAACATACACAAATACTTTTCAGGAAGACCTTCTTAAAAAAACAGTTGGAGAAAAAGCATTCAATTTAATTTTATCTACAACTAAATTTAACATAAAGGGGATGGAATCTAATGAGTATTGTAAGCTAGTTTTAAAAAGTTCTCAAATTGTAAGATATCTTATACTAGCAAATAGATTGGATAGTATTAGAATTTTAAAGAATTCTATTCGCAAAGACAAGATACAGCGATTCAAAAAAGAAACCCAGGAATATTTTTTACCAATTGCAAATTTAACTGATGATAATTTAGTTTTTAAATTATCTGTTGCAATGTACGAATTAAAATAGTTTAGAACATGTTTTATTTTATTCAAATTTTTTAAATATCTACTTAATGTATGTTCAATATTACTACTAATAAAATATCTATAAATCTTTTCTTTCATCAGTACCTGATGCTAAATATAAGAAACTGAAAACTAGATCAATTTATTCTCATATTTAGGAAACAAATAATAATTCTAATTCTAATTATTTAAACATGGATTTCCATCAATATTGATGATATTATTTTTGCCATGTGGTATAATACTATATCTACTTCCAACTATTTTGCTGATAATATGAAGATTTGTCAATAAATGTTTAGTAACTTCTCCTATCAAATATCTTGACCTACCGTTGGCTAAACTTGCAGGTATTACTAACATATCTGCAAGATATTGATCAACAGCTACTTTTTTATTGTAGTTACTTAGAAACTTCATTGAAGCTTCTTTTCCTACATATTCTGCAGATTTATTTATTTTTCCGATGGAATCGCCTCCAATGTAAGGTCCAAAATCCGATTTAGAATAAACTAAAATTGATGCTCCGGGTGAGATAGCATTTTCAATAGATGCTACATAGTTATTACAGAATACTCCATTTCTTTCTAGTGCTAATATAGCTGCAGATATTTGACGATCTAATACATGTTGTGGAAGATTAGAACAAATTCCTACAATTTTAGGATCAATTCTTTGATATTCAATAAGATCAATTAAACCCAAGTTTTTACAAGGAAATATTTTTGCATTAACAATTCCTCCTCCATTTGGATAATATCCTCTTCTTATTACGTCAATATTGAAGTTTATTCCCATAATTTTATAGGCTTCAGAGAATACATATCTTATATAATCAATTGTAGGGCTCATTAGAACATCTGTTCCGCCGATAATTTGTATATCAATTAATTTCTTAGATAAAGCTACAGATGGAATTAAGGCCTGTAGTACCATAGATATACTTCCTGCCGTACCAATATCTACTTTAATTGACTTAGAATTATAATCAAAAAAATTTTCATTTGGATTGGGTGTAAATCGTAGAGATTGGCTTCCAAGAGTGAGATTTTCAACTCTGGCATTGAAAATATCTGCTAATACTTTTATTGTATGGATATGTTGAGCTCGTAATCCACTTTTTGGTCTGTTTATTCTAATATTGTATATTTCTACTGGTTTTTGTAAAAGTACGGAAAGTGATATAGTAGATCTAAGTATTTGTCCACCTCCTTCTCCAAAAGAACCATCTATCTTTAACAATACTATTCAATTTGTAGTAAAATTAATAATTAAATTTATTGCGATAAATCAAAGTTATCTGTATATCTATCATTATTATTTTAAAAATTAAAAACTAATTGTTAATAATTATTTAACGTATATACAGGGATATTTAAACTAAAAAGATTAATAGTTCACTATTATAATATCTTGTAATGCCTACTGCATATGTTTTAATAAATTGTGATCTAGGATCTGAAGATGATATAATTAAGGAATTAAAGAAATTACCAGAAGTTGTTGAAGTAAGCGGTGTCTTTGGTGTTTATGATATTATAGTTAGAATCCGTTCTGATTCAATGGATAAATTGCGCGAAGTTGTAACTTGGAACGTTAGAAGAATAGATAAAGTTAGATCAACCTTAACTATGATGGTAATTGAAGGTCAGGGAGATAAAGATATAAATTAACAATTACACGTGCCCCAAAATATACTTTATTACTCTAATTGTTTTCATTATTTCTTCTTCATTATTGAAAAAATGTGGAGATGCTCTGACTATTTTTTTTCCATTCAGTAAATCTCGTTCAGCTACAATAATTCCTTCCGTTTCAAGTTTTACCTTTAGCAGATTAGATTTGATTTTCGGACTAGAAAAAGAAACTATTGAATTGCGCATTTTTTTATCATTTATTCCATGAATATCAATACCATCTATTTTTAACAACTCATTTCGTAAAATCGATGAAGTTTTAGAATTTATTGACGTTATTTTATGCATCCCTATTCTTAAAATATATCTAAGAGATGATTCTAAACCTGCTAGTGCAGGATAATTACGAAATCCTGTTTCAAATTTTTGTGGTATATCATTATGAATCAAAGAATCATCTGAAACAATCTGTCCAGATTCTCCTCCTATGCTATCTGGAATTAAAACATCTTTAGATTTTTTACTACAATAAAATATTCCTATCCCTAATGGACCACAAATCCATTTAAAACTAGGGAATGCCATGAAATCACATCCAATTCTTTTAATGTCTACATTTAAAGAACCAACAGATTGAGCTGAATCAATGCAATAAAGTAAATTATTTTCTCTTGCAATTTTTCCAACTTCTTCTACAGGCATTATAGAACCATTGTTATATAATACATGACTTAGAACTACTAATTTCGATCTTTTTAATTTAGCTAATTTCTCTAATTCATCTATATCAAAAAATCCATTTTGATCTATTTTTAATACTTTTATTTTTAATTTTTTCCTCTTCGCTATATATAACCATGGAAAATAGTTTGCATAATGTTCATGTCTTCCACCTCTAAGAATTATTATGTCTCCTTTTTTCCAATCTATACCATTTGCAACAAGATTTAGTCCTTGAGTAGTGCTTTGTGTAAAACTTACCTCTATTGCATTACAATTTATCAGATGCTTTATCCTTAACCTAGTTTCCTCTATCAATTTTTCCATATACTGTGACAAATCATCTGAGTCAGGGCCTTGTTCCGAATATTTTATGAGAAAATCTGTAATAGATTTTATAGAAGAAAGAGATAATGGAGCAATTGAACCATTATTTAGATAAATTTTCCTCATAGTAATTGGAAAATCCTTGCGAATTTGGAGTTTAATGTCTTTTAACAATATTATATTTTATATATTAAACATATTTAATTCATTTATAGTTGCACAAAATTTTATGTGATCTTTTAACAACTAGTGGATTAAACACATTATTATTTTATAATCCCTACGCTAAGCTTTGTTTTACATCAACAATTACATCTTATTTTAGAAAAACAACTTATTTGGATTTTGATACAACTTATACTGCATATACTAAATCAGATTTAATAAAAAATTATGTCCTTAATGATATATCTTTGTTTACACCAAATGAAGGGGAATTGGAGTCATTAATAACCAAAATAGTTTCTAATATTTCAAATTCTTCATTATTGATAATTGATTCATTAAACAGCTTCTATAATTTATATTATAAAAAAATTGATATGGAATCTTTAAAGGGAATTTCCACGATTCAACATACTCTTTCAAACTTTTTAATGATATTATTGAAATTCTGTCAATCGCTAAAAATACCTATTTTAGTTACTAATATGATGCGGTATAGGAAAAAGAAGGAATGGATCAAAACTCCTACAAATAAAAGATTTCTACAGAATAAAAGTACAGTGATGTTATTTGTAGAATTGCAAAGTCAAAACATATTCTTTCTTGATATTATAACTCATCCTACTTTGTTGCCCACAACTTTAACTTTGGATAATAATAATATAAATATAAGATAGTACTATTATCTATAACTATTTCTAGAGATATGTTAATGTAATTATTGGTTTCGTAAACTAAGATTTATAGCATCATTATTTTTACTAATTAAATATTGACTTCTTTCTGGATTATTTATTCTATAATTTTAATAGTAGTTAGTTTCTTCTTAATGACAATTGAATCGAAAGGAGAATTAATAGAAGTCTCACAAATTAATTCAAATCTTTCCTTAGATGTTGAATTAGAAAAAAAAATTATTAATAGCGGTAATAAACAAACAATAGGATTTTTTTTACAAGATCTTTCTAATAATATAATTGATGCTAAAATAGAAGGTAATATAATATATTTATCAGGGATGGCAGAATCATTTTCTCTTAACATCACTAACAATCAATTATACAACTACTCATGGATAATTAATCCCAAAATTCAATCTTACGGAACTATATTATTGGATATATACATGATATATAATGGATCAAAGACTAATGTTGCAAATTTATCATTTTCTATAGATGATAATAACAATAACAATAAAAATTATAAGAATAAACACAAATAGCTATAGTTAAATGCAAGTAATTATTCTTTTTAATTTAATTACGTTAAAATTGAGTCAAATATATCACTATATTTCCTATAATGTATTAATTATATCAATAATATATCTCAATTCATTATTCTAATTAAATATAAAAAAATTTACTATAATACTTTAATATCTTCAATACTTTCTATTATATTACATATACTTCTTGTAGAATTTCAAAAATCCATATTCTCTCTATTTTTTTAAATTAAATCTTTCCTAATCTTAACATATGAATGTAAATATTAATAAGCATGAAGAATAGAAGTAGAAACGAAATTATAGCTTTCATACTAGAGTCAGTAGCAAATAGCAGAAACAGTAATGGAATTACAGCAACTAAAATTATGTATAGCGCATTCTTGTCTTATTCTCAGTTGAAAGAATACCTTGCATTATTACTAGAAAAAGAGCTCCTTGAATATTATTCTGACACACAGACTTATAAAGTGACTTCAAAAGGTACCCATTATTTATCAATACATAAACAACTAAATGATATGATAGTTACTGCCAGCCAATTTTAATTAAATATTATACACTATCTTTTTTATTTTTTGTTTTTATTGAAAATATAATTGTAAAAAGGTTTTTGCTCTATAATATTCAACAATAGCCCAACTAGGGCTCTGTTAAGTTAATGATAAATCTAATGCTATGTATATCCTATTTCTAATCTATCGCTATTAGATTTGAAAGAAACAGGACATCCATTATTGTAATTATCTATTCTTTATCTATATTTTTTGAGTCTCTTTTAGAAATACATCAAAAGTATTATCTATATTTGAAGATAAACTAAGTTTTGTGTCTATCTGAAATTGGGTTCAACGTTTTGGTTCAAATACTATTTACAAACGTAAAGAATAACTGCATTCATCATAGATGTTAAGAGCCCAACTTGATATCTGCTTCTAAAACTTTTAGATACGAAACTATAAATTTTGTCTTAATTAATATATATATTTCTTGGAATCCTCTGTATACTTCTGTTTTTATGATCTTTCAATTCGAGAGCAAGAAGTAATTTATACTCTTTTAGCAAAAACATTCTACGTTATAGAAGAAAAATTATCATTTGATGATATGGAGAGCCAGCTTCCTAATTTTCTTTCAATTACTGATTATTCAATCACATTTGTCAATCTAATTTTTCCATTTAAATTTGATAATTACCTCTTTCAGATCATTCCAATTGAACATTGGAATTCTATCAAAAATATAATAAAAGAAATAAAACATAGACGAGGAAATAAACCTGTTATATGTATTTTTAAATTTAAAGGTAATACAAACCCAGCAGATTTTACTATCATTTTTTCTATAACGAATAGCTCAGTACGTTCATTCGAGATTGCAATAGAAAAGGTAGAATATCTCGTAGATATAGTACCTACACAATTAAATTCTTTACCACCTAATACTTTTGAAGTCTTTTATTTATATGATGAATCATCTTCTAAATGGATTCCCTATCAGGCAAAAAGTATTGTACAAAATTTTGTCAGTACATATATTTATAAAAATGGTTTATGGGAAGGATAATAAATTAATATGTCTTTATTTTTTAAAGTGTAGTATATTCGTTACAATGTACTATATTTGAGCGGGGGTCGCCTAGCCTGGTAGGGCGTGGGATTGCTAATCCCATGTTCGAAAGAACTCGTGGGTTCGAATCCCACTCCCCGCGTCCTACTCGCGGAGTCATATTTTTTGTTAATCTGCAAGGTTAATAATGCAACTGCTACTCACAGAGATTATAGGTGGATTTAGCGGATGGCTAGTCTCTGCTCTCGGCCCGCCTACTGAGCTTCCTGTTAGCATTCAAGGATTGGCTACCTGTTTCAATAACTCATAACTTTTTTATTTTTTATTCTAATTAATAACAGATACTTATTATGATCATTAATTTCAGAACATAGAATGATAATTTCAAAAATTAATAAATATAATTGGCACTAATTGTATTATAGCCCAAATTTGAAGACATTTGGCAAAGC
>DASUZI010000323.1:0-3734 GCA_036376955.1 Nitrososphaeraceae archaeon | reverse complement strand
AGCTAAAATATTAGAGATTGTATTGAAATTTCCATATCGTTCCACCGAACCCGAATTAAAATTAGTCTATATTCAAAAGTTATCTGGAAATAAGTTTCTAATAATAAAAGCTAAATATGATGTAATAGAACTCTACTACATAGAGGGCTCTACTCCAGACCATCTTGCTTAAAATGTAGTAGAACCATACTATTTGAAGCAGAACCCTACTAATGACATTTATATTAGAATTATTATGAAGAGTTATATCAAGAATAAATTTAAAGTAAATGATATGTTGAGCAAGTAATTTATCTATAATATAGAGAAGGGATATTAACACCATGCATTACATTATCTTGGTAGGTGTGGAATTGATTCCAGAAAGAACTGTGGACATTCTTTTATTAAATTATTAATTATTATAAAATCTACTATAAGAATAGTATGAAAATATTTACCTGTACGGGTCCAGTAGACCTTGAGATGGAGGTCATAGAGACTGATCACGATATGTGCGACAACTGTAAATCTAGAGTCATAAACGCTATGCAAGAGAGAATAGAAGAATCAAGACCTTTCATCAAGTATAGGGATAGGAAGAATACATCGGAAGAGATAGACGATGTGTTTTTCAGATTGCTTGTTTTGCCCTGACTTGATACGAACTCAGACTAGTTTGATAAGTACTACGGGATAATATCGCTAGAGTAATAAATTAATTTAATTAATTTTAAAATGTCAACTGCTCCATGCCTTAATCCAGAAGATGATAATAAAGAGATCACTAACTTTACTCTGATATCTTGAGCAGCATTGAACATCGTCTTAATTTCTTCTTTAGAATATGGTCTATCTTCGCCTTCTGATGAATCATCATAATCAACATCTGTATCATCATTTCCCAAATACGAAGTTATCAAATCCCATTTGAATTGATAATCAGAATTGACATAGTAAAATTTCTTTATAGCAACAAGATACATACTTGCTGATCTGTACGATAATTTCTTTTTATTTCTGAGGTATACTAAATATTCCTTGATATCAGATTCAATGATTTTCTGAGGTTTATTTTCAATTAATTCTTTGAATGTTTTAACATTTAAAAAGTCCATATAATATTTTAAGAAATTCAAATAAATTTTTCGTGTTATTTGGGTTTTTTTGAATATATAAAATTTGAATAGAGTTTATCGTTATTAACAATAGAATTTTCTTCTGCTGTTGCTGCTGCATCATCTGTCACTGTATACAATAATCCTGGTTTTTGTTTCTGTTGTTGCATTGCGATTACGATTATGTACTTTCGTTGTTATATATGCTAATATATACTTCCATTATTTTCTAATAATGGTATAATTATTCATATATATAACAAGATAAGATATAATGTATATATTGTATATTGCGTGTAATACTTTCTAAGATTTAAAAATTCAAAGATAAAAGACAGCAATACATCAATGCAATAGTAATAATCGATATAATTAAAAACTTTTATAATCTTCAACTTCTATCTGTTTACAGAATAGTTTAATAGTCATAGTTATAAGATATTTTTAAAGTATGACAGAGATTAATCGTTTTACTCTAATTGTTGCTACTATTTTAGCTGTACTTATTTATGTTATCTCTACTACACTTAATACTGAATCAATAGCAACAACTGCAATTCCAACGAATAATTCACTATCTGAAACAAACAATACTAATTTAACCTCTACAAATTATTGCTTTACGATTCCTATACTCCCTGGAGGAATAGAATTAATGAAAAAATGGAATGAAGAAAGTATTGTGAACAATAAAGAACATGATGCCGTGTTTATGACAGCTGGAATAACACATGAACAAGTTTGGATTCAACATATGTCACAACAAAACCAAGATTTTGCAGTTGTTTGTTATGAAACTAGTGACCCTGAACAGTCATTCAAAGTATTAGCTACATCTAAAGAACCATGGGCTGTAAAATTTCGAGAACATTTAAAGAATGCGCATGGATTAGATATTGCTCAAACAACTATAAAGCTTAATGAATTACTAATCAATTGGAAGAAATAATACTACTTTTTTATTTAATTCCTTTTAATTGAATGATTTAACAAAATATTTTTGGAAAAAAATTCTAATACCTTATTTTATTATTTGTCTAACCAAAAATGTAATCTAATATTTCAAAACTATACTGAACCCATGTATTAGCAAAGTTCAAATCCCTCTGGATTAAGAATAACTAAAATTAATAATAGCCTCTGCTATTTAATATCTTAACTCTCTCTTATTTATGGAATAAATTAATTTGAATTATTGTATTCTTCTGAATTTTGCTTTTTTCTAGAATTTTCCTATTATTTTATACAAATTTATAATTATATATAGAATGAATTGTTGACAAAATTAAATACGAGAATTATTTCATAATACAATTTTGAACGAACAAATGGATATTTTTTATATTTTTTTATTTACAAATAATAAACAGTATTTTTATTATGATTATATTACATTTTTCTGTAGTATTAATATTAGTAAGCAAATTAATTATTTAATAATATGCGAAGTAGGATTAGAACAGAAATAATAAGTCATATACTGGACTCTGCAAATGGAGGGCAACTAAGACAAAAATAATGTACACAGCTGTCCTAAGTTATAGCCAATTAAACGAATATTTTTCTATGTTGATAGAAAACAATCTAATAGAATATCTTGATGGAACTAACAAATTTAAGACTACAGAAAAAGGATTGTTTTTTCTAAAAATACATAATGAAACTGAAGATTATTACAACAAACTACCACAGAAAACAATACAAGTTAATTTTGTATATTTCTATTTCCTATATCTTTCTGATAATACAAAAATATTTCTACCATAAGTTACCAATAATAATAAAAGCTAAATATGAGGTAGTAGAATTTTTATACTGGACTCCTATTTTAGAATCGCTATCGACATAAATTTTCTACAAGTGAACTCTAGACTATATTATAACTAACCTTGTATCATTCGATTAATGATGTTAAATTACCTATGTGATTATCTATATCAAATTAATGTTTTTTTGAATAGATATCTGCAATCCTTAATGGTTCTGGGATAAATTCGGATTTTTTGGTTAGTTTTTTAACAATATCAATTGACGTCTCTAAACTAATTTTATGGCCTACACTAACATAGATATCTTTTTTATTATTTTTCTTAATTGTATATCCAAGAATTGTCTTATTATACTCTACATAATTGCTTTCTAATATTGACCCACATAGTAGATTCTTAGCAACTCCTATCGTTGGTTTGTCAATCATGATACCTACGTAGGACGCCAAACCACACTGTCTTGGATGTAAAATACCATGACCATCAATTAAGAGTACATCAAATAAATTTTTCAATAATCTTACAATTTTTAGCAAAAGTTCTCCTTCTCTCAACATAAAGAGTCCTGGAATGTATGGATAGCTACTAGTCTTTTTTTTATTTACAATTTCAATAATTTCTAACGTATTTTTATCAACTATCACAGCAGAACAAAAGGCATTTAAATCCTTATAAGATACATCTATACCACAAACATTACTAATATTATTATTATTCAGATAATCATGAGTTATGACCTTCTTAGAAAATTCATTCTGTAATTCAATAATTTTAGTATAAATTTCTTTCATTCTTTAAATTTGTTATATATTATATACACTAGATTATTTATCGATATTTCATAAAAAGCTAAATACAATGTAGTAGA
>DASUZI010000322.1:0-2054 GCA_036376955.1 Nitrososphaeraceae archaeon | reverse complement strand
CGAACAGAAGCCTTTTTTATCATTATAATTGTTAAACTTAGGACAACAATTGAAATTATAATTGTAATAATAATATTAATCAAATGTCCATTATCATTTTGTTCGCCTAGAGCGCTTGGAAAAGGGTTTATTAAAGATGGAGGAGATTGATGAGGTACAAATACACTAAATGATGCTAGTAGAATTGAATTATTAGTATTTATCCTTGTTAAAACTTGGTGTGTCCCATCATCAGGGAATAAATACTTCACAGAAAAATCTCCATTTGTAACAACTGCTCTTGCATCAAAGTTTTTGATATGCTCTCCTGTTTCTAAGTCTTGAACACTAAACTTTAGTTCTGTAAAAGTATCTATAATGGGTTTTTCAGGTGAGTATGCGAATTGAATCTTGATATTTTTACTTTTATCTACCCATTCTTGAAGTTTTGATTCTTTAATATGAGCATCGCATAATGTTACACTTTGACTTAATAATATTATAAAACCAATAAAGAACATTAAAGGATTAAATGTATTTTGCAGCTTGAGATTCAAAAGTATATTGATATAACTTTTCTGTTACCATTTTAAATTTAACTCACATCTATTCTATTTTGTAATATGGAAATTTGAGTAATAACAGCTATTATTTTAATTATTATTATCCAAAGTCAAGATGATAAACAAGTATACAATTGTAGGCAAACTAACAAAATAATAAAATCATGGTTCTGTAAACTTATCTGTGTTTCCATATATCTGTAAACAGTGAGGACATAATATTTTGAGAAAAAAATTATGAATTAAAATTCAAGAAACAAGTTATCTTGAACTTAAAAACTAATCCTGTTTCGATGATGTTTTTAGGCGTAATGGCAAGAGCAATATCTAATGTCATCATTTCCGATATTCTTGCAAACCTTTTAAAAATGAAAATAAATAATGTTTTTTGCTAGTAATTTATATCTCCTTTTTTATAATAATAATGAGGTTATTTGGGTTTCACTGGTAATAATGTTCCAAGTCGTGGGCGATACCCATATCCAAATAACAATGATAAAAATAACAATAACAATAATAATAAATACTTTGATCCACGATTAAGAAGAATCCTTTGGTTCCTTTTTGCAAGTACTAGAGGAGGTTTTACACGTGTAAAAATTATGAATTTAATTAATGAAATACCTGCAAATGCCAATCAGATATCTACAAATCTAAATCTTAATTATAAAACTGTAATTCATCATTTGAATGTACTGACAAAAAATGGATTGATTATTACAGACGATAAAGGGATTTATGGTTCTACATATTTTCCAACTCCTTTAATGGAACAAAATTTTCAATTGTTTAACGAAATATTAGAAAAAATTAAAAAAACATGAATTCTGTTACTTAATTAAACAAACAAACAAAAGAATGAAAATTAAAAATCTATATTTACTTTCTTGAAATCCACAATAACACTGCTAGTCCAACTGATTGAGAGAGATTAATGAAGAATAGATATGGAGAAGCACTATCAACTATATTTTTTATTGCAGGTCCAGCAAGGTAAAGATTAAACCAAAATATAACAATAACTATGTTTTGTAACATAAACAATGATGCTACTAATACTAGACCATAAGTAAAATACGATTTTAACAATCTTGTGTTCTGAATATAAATTGCTATAATGTATGCCAGAAGACCAATATTTGTCAAAGCCGCGATAGCAGCACCAATCATAAAATCCATTGCTATAGTCTATCCTCTCTTCCTTTCTTCTTACGGTCTTTTTATTTTATGTTTTTTATTTCAAAAAAAAGAAAAATGATTGTTGATTTTTTATTCTGCAATATGACCATTTTATTTTTATTACCAAGTTTTGTTTCATCTATACACATATCATTATCTTCACTGACTATTGTTATATTGTGCCTCCACTTCTTGAAACAGCAAGAACGTAAAGAACGGTGGTTGTTTTTGATTTGCTACTGGCCATATTGATGATTGTGATTTTGATGGTTCTTCAATATTGTCAGTATTTGTTCTTGGTTCTGCAAATTCAATAGGATAATCAAATGGTGG
>DASUZI010000321.1:0-2368 GCA_036376955.1 Nitrososphaeraceae archaeon | reverse complement strand
AAAGAAGAAATTCTATATGCGTTACCAGAAGTAATAGATCAAATAGCCATTCCCTTAGAAAACTACCTTTCAAAAACTGATAAGAAGGAATTTTATAATGTTAACATTGATGATATTACTACATTCGATATTTTGATTGATAAATCAACAATAAAATCTATAGATTCAGATTCATTAAAAAATGTTATTCAAGAATATGGAAGTATCTTAATAAAAATAGTAGATAAAGCTATTGATAAAAGTAGCACCCAAGATTTCTTAAATTCATTACAAAGGTATAAGAAAAGAGGCAACAAAATAGGACTAGCTATAATTATAGGCGAGAGTATATCCCAGGAAAGTTACATCTTAGCCGATAAAATCAAAGATAAAACTATAAGTGAAAATCTGATTCTTATAGAAAAACCTGTTAATAATCGGGATTATGATTTAAAGAGTTTAAACAACATAATAACTTAATCTATATATCTATTCTTCATTATTCATAGTTCGCACAAAAAACAAAAAATCCTTAATCCATTTTAAATAAGCATTAAAACCCGTTTCTGTTATAAGATATAGTTTATTATTAGAATCATCATCAATTATTGATTTAATATATCCATTTTCTTCCAATCCACTTAAGATACTAGATACTCTATCAGGACGCTGTTGTTTAATTGCATTAATTTTTGTCATTATATGGTATTTACTTACTGGGGTCCTTGTAGAATACAAGCAAAGATATTCTAATATCGATAACATAGTATATTCTGAAGAAAATCTCTTTGCTTTTGCCAAATATTTTCTTTAACTTTTTAATGTAATTAAGGTATTGTGATGAGACAAAATTTAATGAATTTTAATGAAAGAACAACTTTTATTTACCCTATAACAAAATTACTCTAATATTAATATACTAAGCTCAAGTACATTGATAAACCTGACACTTATGAACCTAAAGAATAATAAGCATTTAACAATATTGTCAATAATATTTGTGGGATTGATGATCCCAAATGTCATAGTATACGTCGAGCATTCTCTTCTAGAATTTGAAGAGTCACAAAATTCTTCAGAACAAGGAATGGTAAATAAAAGTACAAGGCAACTTGGTGAGGCTATCTTTTTTGCAGTGGTAGCAATAGGATATGTCGTTACTACAATTTTCATATTCGCTAAACCAAATAATGTAATACCATATTATGTACTTTTAATAGGAACTGTAGCAATACTGATTGTTTATTATTTTAGAGCTATGACAGGAATTCCAATCCCAGGAACGGATTTAATAATCAAGGAATATGCTATAGATTACAGAGATGTAATAACAAAAATAGCACAACAAGCATTTGTAATACCTTTAGCAATGATGTTACAAAGAATATATGATGTTAGATCTCAAAACCAGAAAATTATAACAACACAAAGATAAATTTATCAGTTTCGTAACGTTTTTTTCTAAACATCGTAATATTTATCCAATATTCAAATATTCAAATATTCAAATATTCAAATATTCAAATAAAAAATAATAAATTCAGTTTAATACGGCTCATAATTATTGTATATAGTATCAAGTGATTATACCTTAAAATACACATTAATAATTCTAAAACAAAAATATATTTGTATAATCCTTTAATAAAATTGTTAGAAAACAATAACTTCTAGATGGTAAAAATGTGTATAAAACTGTGATATTAATACAACATGATTAAAAGGAATAAACTGTTTGGTTCATAAAAAAATAGAATAACTATGTTACTATAGTATTAATATACTATAGAATAAAAGGTTAGTGAATGACAAAAACAAAAAATATTCTAACCTTCAGTATCATAGCAATATTTTTAGCAGTATCAATAATTTCAGTCCAACAAATCTATGCTACAGGCTGTCCTACAAATTTTGTGTCCGAACACATAAAAAATGCAAAAGCAGCGCTTCAAAACGGAACCACAGAAGAGGCTTTGAATCAACTTGAATTAGCAGAAGAAGCTATAGGTGTTGCTGCACAAGAGAATGAATAACTGCATAAAAAATATAAATAGTTTCAGATAAATTTACCTAATTTTTTATTTTTTTATTTTATGCCTTATGAATTCTATATATAGTTCCATTCATGTAATCTTTTTCAACCTTTTCTTTTTGAAATTGTACTCAATATCTTAGTCTTTCTTCCATATTGTTTTCATGACCACATCCCATGGCGTGATGATCTGATTCTCTGAAAGTAGTGCTGGGGTATTGATATCTCTTAGCATATTTGCAGCTCTGCTGACAGTTTCTGTTTGAGAGACATGCGAGGCAGATATCATATCAAGAGAGTCAACACGAATATTGCTAAAGGCGTCAGACCCGATCCCCGTGGCCATGACTTTTTTTC
>DASUZI010000320.1:0-7370 GCA_036376955.1 Nitrososphaeraceae archaeon | reverse complement strand
ATTGAGTAAATCTAACAAAATTGAATACTGAAGATAATAAATATATTTATTAAAATCCAATTAAGTATTCTGTCCAGCTATTCAAAATCTATTATTGTATAAATATTCATCGTATTAATAATTTCTAATTTAATTATTGTTATTATATTTATTAATTAAGATCAATAGTTTATTTTTAAATTTATAAGAATATTTTTTTTATTGTTATTATGTATTAATAGATAATTAAATATTATAAACTGGAATTCACTTATATTTTCTATAATTTAAAATTTATGAACTACTCTTTTTCTTTTCTTTAAGTTAATTAAAAGATTAAATAATATATATATGGTACTCCATAACAAAATGCAAGGAAATACTACCTCTAGTAACATCGATGAACAAAAACTTCATGACTTTATGCTAAAAGCTGGTGGAGATATTGCAAGTACTCTGAGTTCAATCCTTCTGATTATTGGAGACAGACTTGGCTTATACAAGACAATGGCAGAATCTGGAAAGCCTATTACATCAGAAGAATTAGCAAAAAAGACTAACACAAATGAACGACTTATTAGGGAATGGCTGGCAAATCAAGCTGCTGGAGGCTATTTAATATATAATTCATCAGATGGAAAATATACTCTTCCGCCTGAACAAGCAATGGCATTAGCAGATGAAAATAGTCCTGTGTATATTCATGGAGCATATCAAGCTATAAGATCTTATTTTAAAGATGAAGATAAGTTTGTAGAAATGTTCAAAACTGGAAAGGGATTAAGATGGGGAGAGCATCATCATGATCTCTTTGAAGGTACTGCACGATTTTTTAAACCTAACTATGTAGGCAATCTTGTGAGTTCATGGATTCCTTCATTAGATGGAGTCGAAGAAAAACTAAAACAAGGTGCTAAAGTTGCCGATATTGGATGCGGATATGGTATATCAACAACTCTTATGGCCAAAGCCTATCCAAATTCTAAGTTTTATGGTTTTGATAATCATATACCATCTATTGAACAAGCTAAAGAACAAGCAAGAAAAGAAGGAATAACAGAGAATATAGAATTTAGGTCCGTCGCTGCAAACGATAAATCAATTGGCAATGATTATGATCTAATTACTTTTTTTGATTGCTTACATGATATGGGTGATCCCATCGGAGCTATGAAATTTGCAAAGCAATCACTTAAACCAGATGGAACCTGTATGATCATAGAACCAATGGCTAATGACAAGATAGAAGAGAACTTTAACATGGTAGGCAGAACATTTTATGCAGCATCTACTCTTGTATGTGTCCCAAATTCTTTAGCAGATAATGGTCCTGCATTAGGTGCACAGGCAGGTGAAAAGAAAATAAAAGAGATAGTAGAAGCAGCTGGATTTACCAAATTCAGGCGTGCAACTCAGACACCATTCAATTTAATCTATGAAGCAAAACCTTAGCTCGCTATTTCTTTTAAACCATTCTGAATGAAGATCATTTTCATATCTCATTACTCCCTACCAAGTTTCACTCGATTAAGTTTCTGTCAGAAAGAGTTTAGCAAAAATTCCAGACAATATACGCATAGTTTTCATATCGTATTTTCTCTGGATCCTTGAAATTATTCTAATAATCTTTAGTTTTTGATATGTCTCTAAATGATGATGCTCTATTCCGATTTCTAGAATCCTCATGTACATGTTGCTCGTTCTTGATATCTATAGAAATCATAAGTTTTGTAATAAGTGTATAAGGATACTCCTACAGCCACAAGAGCTGTCACCATAGCTAAAGAATCAACAACAATAGTTATAGAATCAAGAACAATATTCTCTATCTTTCATTTAAACGTGAATATAAACAGGATCCTGTGAGTTATAAAATACTTTATCAATCAAATTATTAGCTTTATAATCATCAATTTTTGAATAAATGGCATTGACAAATTTAATAACATTGTATCTTGATAATGAATTTATATTTTTTATAGGTTTAATCATTAGGTGCATCTCTTCTGGCTGTCCACCAATTTGCGATGGAAGCAAGTAGTTAATGCCATGAAGAAATTTGCAACCCAAATTTTTATAAAATTTAATTCTTCTTTTTCTAATCTCATTTTCTTTAATATTTTGTACATTATCCTTTTGGATTTCCATCAAAAGTGCAATCCCGTCAGAAATTTTTGAACTAAATATCTTGAAGGTAAAGTTGAAAAGTTTAGTTCCTATTCGTTTTCCTTCCCATTCCTTTAAAACTGCCATATAACCTAATAATCCAAATTTCAATGATGGAAATAAATATAGTAATGAAAAACCTATTACTGTTTCATCTTGTAATGCTGCAACAACATGATAATTATCATCTTTTTGTATCGTTGAAATAATTTTTTCCAAAGGTATGGTTTCTTGAGGCGGAAAATAAGTCGAATAAATATCTAAAATTTGTTTTAACAATTTGTTGTTCTCGTTATTGTAACTAATCTCCTTGAATACTAACAAATTCAATATTTGCTTGATCTTCGGATTATTTATTTATAATATATCTCAAAAATCAAGGTTAACAAAATTCTAGCAAAGATCTTAATACAAGATAGCTGAATCCAGTTAAATGATAGATTTTGCTCTATATGATCCATTAAGTATTATGATTTACATGAAAATATTGAAGTTATAATTGACAAATTTATTACTAATTCATCATCAATTGTAACGTAAGTGGGATGGACTCGGATGGACAACAAAAATTTCTTGATTTCAGACAATTCATCTTGAATATTATAGATACTAGTAACAAATTTGTAAATCAAACGACCCTCCGTCTGTGGTAAATTTACTTTCGGCGTGTGACACCTAAGATACTGGCACACGCTAGCAAAAAACTCACGACATTAAGATAAAAACATGATCTAATACAAAGACAAAAAATAATACAAATTTAAATACACTTCAAGGTAGTAATTATGAATATACGTAAATATGTCAGATTTATTACATCCACGTGATTTAGGAGTTATAGTTAGAAACACGGATAAACAAGACATTTCTAAAATAGTGGATTTGCAGAAGCAATCCTATCCATATCTTGCTCCTTACGGAAATATATGGCGTTCAGAAGAGCTTGAAAGTCATCTTAACATTTTTCCGCAAGGGCAATTTGTTGCCGTTGAACCAGACGGTACTATAGTCGGGTCCGCCAGTACTTTTATAGTCACCCTCAATCCTGAGTACGCAGAACACACATGGAAAGAGATTACTGCTGACGGTTTATTTACAACTCATATCCTAAATGGAGACACATTATATCTAGCAGATATATCTACCCATCCAAAACACAGACATGAAGGTATTGGAAGAATGATTATTGACAGGTGGAAAGAATTAGTATTTAATTTAAATCTGAGGAGAATGATAGGAGGAGGAAGGTTATTCAATTACACTGAACACGCAAACAAGTTGTCTGTGTATGAATACGCTGAGAAGGTGATGAAAAGGGAATTAAGAGATCTTGTTTTGACATTCGAATTGGATATTGGGTTTAGAGCTGTCAAAATCCTCCCAAACTATTTGGAGGACGTTCGTTCTCTTAATTATGCATGTTTCATAGAATGGTTAAATCCTAGGTACCACCACCTAGCTACGGGTCCATGAATTAAGGTGCCGATATTTTGGGTCCTACTCTTAAATTATAATCAATTATTTGTTGTAGTTTGTCAACTTCTTTTAAAGATTTGAGTATTGTGATTGTAAATTTGATATATCATTTGCAAATTTCAAAATATTTGTAATTTGGTATCTAGAGATTTTTCTAATTACATGAGAGAAAAGATTCAGAAGGATTAACGAGTTTGATTTTCCCTTTAAAATAATCGTTTAAGTTAATTTCAGAACAAATCTATTCGTTTATTCTTGGTTTTATTATTTACAAAAAGGATTCAACGAATTTATTTGATAGAAGTATTCCGCAATTTTAGTAGTTTATTTATATTATTTTGAATAATCGACTTTTTCGCTGGTGTTTCTCCATCTAACGCTTGATGTGGTAGTGTGATATAACAGAGCTAAATTAATTGTAGTATTCCATCGCTTTATCTTAAATATCTAAAACTATTATTATCCTAATATTGATTAATCCCAATCTAAAGATAGACCATGTACATCTTAAGGTATCAAATTTAGAAAAATCTCTTCAGTTTTATAGATCTATTCTTGGATTCAAGATAGTAAGACAAGAAGATAAGACTGCATTTCTATCATCATCAATTAATAATGATTCATCTATTTCTTTAGTTGTATTAACTGAAATAAAAAATATTGCTACTCCTTATAAATTTCAACATAAACCAAGAATAGTAGGACTATATCATTTTGCTATTTTATTACCAGAAAGAAGATATTTAGGATATTTTCTTAGACATATACAAAAAAATCTTGATTCTGAATATTATGAGGGTATGGCAGATCATGCAGTATCCGAATCAATATATCTACATGATCCTGATTTGAATGGAATTGAAGTTTATAGTGATAGAGATCCTATGGAATGGAAATGGAAAGAAAATACAGTACATATGATTACAGAGCCACTAAAGGTACAAGATTTATTGAAAGAATCTAGTGATGTAAATAATGAATGGAACGAGCTTCCTGCTAAAACATCAATAGGTCATGTCCATTTGCATGTATCAAATCTTGCCAAAGCGAAGAGATTCTATAAAGATATTTTGGAACTAAATCATACGGCTACTTATCCTGGAGCATATTTCTTTGCTGCAAATAGATATCATCACCATGTTGCTACCAATATATGGCTTGGAGAAAATATTCCTCCTGCATATAATGATGGTAATAATAAGCCAGGATTAGATCATTATGCAATAAATTTACATAGTCGAAATGATTTATTTTTGTTAAAGGATCGTCTTTTAGAATTTAAAATAGATGTTGATGAAAAAATGGTTGAAAAGGAGGATAATCAATTCTTTTCATCATTTTATGCATATGATTTTGATGGTATAAAAATACAATTTTTGTATAATAATCACTAAAAATATGATAGTTTAAAGTAATACTATGACACTCTAAAGGAAGGATACTAAGTTAAAAATTCTTGGTTTTGTAGCCAGTCTCAGAACAGCTTCTTATAATAAATCTCTTTTACGTGCGGCAGAAATTTAATGCCAGAAGGTACATATCTGGAGATATTTAATATTGATGGTATTCCTACATTTAATCAAGATACGTAAAATAACATGCCAGAGAAAGTAAAAAGACTTATCAAATAAGAGAAGCAGATGCAATTCTAATTGCAACTCCAGAATATAATTATTCGGTCCCACGTGTACTAAAAAATTCAATTGATTCGGTCACATAACCATATGGAGATAATACATTTAATGAAAAACCAGTAGCTATAATGAGTGCATCTGTTGGTATGTTGGGTGGAGCAAGAGCACAATATCATCTTAGACAGATATTCGTGTATCTAGATATGCTATTAACAGACCAGAAGTCATAGTTACATTGCACAAGATAAATTTGAGGCAAATGGAAATTTAGTTGATGAAAATACTCAAATGTTTAAGACAATTACTTCAAAATCTTGTAAATTGGACTAGAAAATTGAAACAATAGAATAATTTCAGGTACGGGTAAATAAATTATTAGCATTTATTCTCCATGGTATTTTTATAGAAAAATAACATACTTCAATTTTTAATAGTTGAAATTTTAAGAAGAGTTAGAGGAAGATATGTCTAATACTTTATAATATTTATCAACATCTTTAAAAGATTTTATTTTGATATCATCATTATTAGATATATCAATAGCTTCGACATTAAATTTTCCTCTAACTTTTGCCATCGTAAATGTCGAGATAATAATTTCGCCTTCTTCAGCTCTTCCTTCTAATCTACTTGCTAAATTTACATGAGTTCCTATTACTGTGAATTGATCTCTTTCTCCACTTCGCAAGAGTCCAACAAGAACTGGTCCAGTATTAATACCACATTTTATATCAATATGTATATCAAAGTCAATGACTTTATTCCATATTTGTAACCAATTATTTTTGACATTTTCAAATGGTCTTTTCAATTTTAGGGCAGCAAGTATTGCATTTTCTGCTCCTGTGTATCCATTATTATCAGAATCTTTTTCCTTGAATCCAAAATATGCAAGTATTCCATCCCCAATAAATTTATCAACTATTCCCATATGTTCATGTATTATTTTTGTTGCAACACCAAGATATTCTCTAAGAAATTCAGCAACTAATTCCGGATGATCTATTAGTTTTTCACATAAAATTGAAAAACCACTGATATCCCAAAATACTATAGTCAATACTTTATTCTGTAACAAAACTGCATTAGGATTACTAAGATATTCGACTACTGCTGGATCGACCTGTCTCTGGAGACGAGTTAGTATTTCTCGATTCTCAGTATCAAAAAGTGTTGGAGCAATTGAGTCCAAAATTTTTAATCTTTGAGTATTGGTCATTTCATCTTCGTCCTTGGAAAGAATTGCAATTAATCCTCTTTCAGCCGGATGAAGAGAACAGTAGTAAGGAATTGCTGGTTGATTGCTTTCAATTCTGACTGTTGTTGATTTGCCCCCAACAATATCATCAGTATGGAAAAACTCAGTTGGTAATAACGAGTCAACATTACCAGATGTTAATCTATGAGTTTTTGTATCTCTATTCATCCAAGTTATAGACATACCACTTAGGATTTTGACAATTCTTGGTTCAAAGTATATAATTTCAGATTGATTTTCATCTGGACTAGGAATAATTACAAATTGATCCAATGTAACAAATACAACAAGTAATAGATATAATTAGTTTATATCGTATTGAAAATAGTGTAATGAATATACCATTAGGAAATGGTTTTTTACTCTTTCCATCCTCTAATGAGGTAAACTATTCAAAATGGCTAAGGTATAATATTAAACAACTCCTGAATTAATCATTATCTTTGCTATCAATAAAAATTTAAATTAAATAATTAATGAAACACATTTGTAGCTACATCAATAAATTTTGCTGATTCGAAGATAATAATAAAGGTAATATTCTTCGCTATGTTTGTGTATCTTAGAAAATCATAATGACATATAATAAAATATTAGTTCCATATGATAGTTCAAAACCATCAGAAATTGCTTTAGAACATGCTATACAAATTGCAAAAATGTCAGGTATTTCTTCTGCTGCTAATACTACTATCACTGTTATACTTTTACACGTCGTTAAAGATATACCTGTACCAGTTACTTTTGGTGCTGGCTTATTTAAATCAAAGAAAACAGGAGATATGATTACATTGGAACAATATCTAAAAGATATTACACTAGAAATTAAAACAGATGTTAAAAAGATATTCGAAGAG
>DASUZI010000319.1:0-3314 GCA_036376955.1 Nitrososphaeraceae archaeon | reverse complement strand
TGATCTATGGCTTTTTGTGTTAAATAAACCAGTTTTATATTTCCCGGACTGATAAATATTAATTCATTTTTGAGCAGATGGTCTATGACATACTGGCGTATCTGTTTATTTGATTTACCAAATTTACTCTCACTAGAGCTGCGATTTATAAAATGTCCTTGTTCATAGGAAAAAAGAAAAGGTATTGGACTCCTTAAATCACCATTTGTTTTTTCTACCAGCAGGTTGACGATTCTATTGGCCAGTCGAGTAATATTTTTAGAAATATCTGAATCCATGTTATACTAGTATAATATCCTTTATATCTTAGACAACATTCCATGCTAAACTGATTTAAAAAATAACAAATTCATGGGTAATAATAAGGTAGTATAACAAGCACCATGGTAAAATTGTTATTTGGTGTATTTGACTTTTATGACTAAAACGAAGCTAGATTCTGTAAATCACCAGTTGCCTTACGAAAGTCATTCTCTTCATCATTTACGTAGGTAAATTCGTGCTAAATAATACAGTGTACATATAATTTTATTTTGTGGGGTTATGATACGACATTAAATAAAATATATCATTGACTAAACTAATGGTAGCATGTTAAAAGATATTTTATATTCACGCCAGACTGTATCCCATCGGGTTGAATTAAACCTGTTTAATAAGACTTCCAAAATTATTTGGTCTATATTTTTCTAATTAGTCAGAAATGGGATTATTATATCATTACTTATGTCATATGGTAGTAGTCTTCTTTGATATTGTTGTAACCAGATGCACTATTTAATTTGGTATTTATATCCTTTTTTATGTAGAAGGTATTTCGAAATGAGACGCATTTCGTCCTTAAAACCCGTGTAGTGCCAATAGTATTTGTTAACAACGGTCGAAATTACGAACCAGAGTATGCTATTTACTATAATGGAGAATAGAAATCCATAATAATATGCAATAAATGTTCCAGTTATTGTACCGCCTATGAGATAAGGAATTTGACGTTTTAATGTATTTCTTAATAAGGAATCCATAATTTTAGATATATGTATATGTATAGCATACTTTATATAACATGATACTATATTTTAGAAACTTTTACTCTAGATGATAGGTGGTTCATATACAGCATACTAGATCATGTGCACATTACAAGCTATAAATCTAAATTTAGATCTACCTCAAAGGGGTAAGAGTGAAATCTTACATCAAGGTATAATTCCATTTTATTTGATTGTATGTATAATTTGTTAATTCATTTTAGGATACAACGCATCTTAATGAGTATAGTTCTGGTCGCTGTGGTTATAACAAATTTGGTTAATTTTCAAGGATCTAATTATGTCGCAGTATTGATGTGAAACATGAACTGACCATACAGACGATACTGCCTCATGATCTAGTACATGAAGAGATGTGAAAGAAATATAACTTTACAAATATTCAGCATTAACTATTAGAAAATTTGCAATATTATCATACTAAGTTAAAAACAAATTCCCATGTTTCCATAATAAATATTGCAACAATCTGTTTCCCTAAGGAAATGGATAACATGCAATACAACCCGAAAGAACTGAATTAACTCTTTTGAATCACTTGGCCTCTAAAAATCAACAATGTAATCACTAGTCCTAATATTATTCCAAATATGATATGTGCAATAAAACCAAACCCGTAGATTGGAATGAGATTTTGTTCAACAGTTTGGCGATCTTCGACATTACTTTGGGTGGGATTAGATTGGTTCATTAAATCAAAGAGATTTGGTAGAACCATACCCAAAGTAGTGGGAATAAACAAAACTATAAAAATGATTATCGAATAAATGACTCCTTCTATTATTCCTCTTTTAAAATTTACGATTGCAAGTTTTTTCACTGTAGATACTGTAATGGCAAATATTACACCTGCAATTGCCCCAGTAAGCAAATGCATTGCAATACCCAATATCAAATTAAGATAATAATTATCATTGATATTGCTTATTGCCATACCTCTAGCTATGGACAAGTCATCCAGAGGAAGCCCCATCATACTTGTAGTAAGAAAAAGAAATGGATACATGGCTATACTTGCAATGATTCCTCCTAATGCTCCAATCAAAACTATTTTGATCGCTTTTTGATTTGTCATATAAATATCACTTCACTCTAAATGTGCATAAAGGTATATGAGATAGTCATAATAAAAGAAACAAATAGAGGTCATGTAATTTTATTGTCATACGACAGAAGGATCAAAAAATCATGAACTAAGATTTATCTTTGACTTCATGTGAGAATTATTTTATTGATGACACACCAAAATAGAGGGGTGAACTGATTCTTGTGAAGCGTGACGTCGTATTGACCATTATCATTTCTTGACCGCATTTGATATCGTTGTGAGCTATCCATAGCAAATATTGCTTTATAAGGATCTAATTGATGTCGATTTAATAAATTGGTATAATTATGATATCCATTTAGCGCGTTTGACTATATTTATTACGTTTAGATCTTATTTTTGATGGTGGATACGAGTGACAAATAGAAGGTGTCGATAGGCGATGCAATATCATTTGGTTATGCATTTCGCTTCTTCAATAACAATTGTGACCTTGTCGATGCAATATCTTGATGGTTAAACACATCATCTCATCCAAATAATATCATTTCTAAACTGAGAATTGAGACCGCAGGCAATCACAATATTCCAAAAAGGAAACCAAGAGGTTGATATAGTTCAACTAAAGAAGTTGATAGGACAAAATTGTAACGCTTTTAAAAATATTTTACAAAAAACAAACTGCCTTACTAATTACTTTATAAATTCTGGAACTATAAATTGTTTGTAGTACATGATATACTGTGAATAATTATAAATCAGCTAGCGGAAAAAATACAGACAAAAGTTCTACGAATAACGAGGCAACATTTTCATGTGATAAATGCGGACAGAACTTTGGCTCACAACAAGAATTAAAAAAACATGGTACAAGCGCACACCAATTACTCTGATTTCATATGCAAATCATTTTTGTCCGCATCTTGAATAGTTCATAATTAATCTGCCGATACCCGACTCAAAATTTTTGGTTTATTCTCGAGGTGATGTGTTGTATCCTATTATATGAAACACTAACCCCGGTTTATAGAATTATGTTTAATTTACCTAATAAGAAAACAAAGACAACATTACAATTTAATCCTCAACAAACGGTCATAGAATTATGTTTCTTTCAATTCCAGTTGCAATTCTCAATATTCTGAATTCTCGAGAAGAAATAGAATGAGCTTTCGTATTGCATAAACACAATATTTAGTAAATTTTAGCACTAGGGG
>DASUZI010000318.1:0-2375 GCA_036376955.1 Nitrososphaeraceae archaeon | reverse complement strand
GAATAACTCAAAATTATCTATGGACAACAAAGGTTAAAGATGTTATTGGTATTTACGCTAAAGTTCAACTAATCTCCTCAACGAATGAATGATAATATCAATATTTATCATTAAAATTATTCTAGTATAAGTTTCTACTAAACAAATCTAAATCTAATAATTGGTGATATCGGAAATCAATATCTCTTCTAAAGCAGTAGAGATATTATAAGTATGATTGTTAAACCAGTTCTCATTTTTATAACGATTACACATACTTCAAAGTATAAATAACATAAAGAAGAGATAATTTATTTAATTCAAACTATAACGATCTTAATTTTCTTGTTGATTAACATAGATATTCAATTATATAATTTATTTCAATTTGTATTTGTAAGAAGTCTATTACAATAGCAAGTTGTAAATGGGTAAACACGGAAGTGTAAGTAAACTTGTTATCGCTATTATTAAATAATAATTGTAGGAGAAGGAAAAATAGATAAGAATTTAAACTAAGGAGTTTATTGTAGGTTAATGAAATCTATTATTCTATCATTATCGATTGTACTAGTACTAAGTATGGGAATCAGTCATGCTGTATTTGCCCAATCCACATCTTTAGAGTTGACAACTCCAACGGCAGACAAGATATCTGGTGGAGATAAAAAAGGAACACTTGCTCTAAATACTCAAAACAATACCGTTACAGGAACTGCTACAATGTATGAACCGGCAGCAGAAGGAAAGGTATACGAAGGATGGTTTGAAGACAAAGGAGACGCATCAGGGTATTCTCTTAGTCAAGGTAAATTTGATGAAAACGATACGCTTAACATAAATCAAACAATGGTTAATCCCTACACATATTCTGTATTTTATGTTACTGCCGAACCAGCTGATGACCCAGATCCAAATCCCTCTAGCGTTGTTGTAGGAGTAGAATTACCAAGCCCCTTTGGACAATAACTAATTTTTTTATTTTTAATTTTTAAAAGTTTTGCATCAATTTTATAAATTAATTACATGATTTAGTAAGAAAATTATTTAATAAAGCTAGAGCACCATAAACATGTGAAATACCTAATTTCTGTTTTTTGTATCGAAGTAGTTAATGTAGAAAATATATTTGTCTCTTAATATATGAAAAAAATTCTATTACCTCCATTTTCTTTTGGAGCATTAAAATATAAATATTTAAAGATCCAAATTTTATTCTTTTACTACAAATTTAAGATAAAACATGATCGTAAAGTATTCTTTCGTAGATTGGTTATTATTAAATTCGTCTTATATCGTTGGATGAAAATGTGTTTTTACATGTTCAGAGCAATAATGAAGAAAACATCTAGGACATTGTTTTACTGGAGAGTTGCGACAAAGCATGATGCCACAAACTAATCCTTTCTTAGAGTTGTTTTTCCATTCAATATTATCGAAACGATCACTCATCGATGATACTATTTTATTGAAAATAGATTTTAAACTTTAATAAATAAACAAAATATTAATAAATTATTAAATAATATATTTAAATTATATCATGATTCTTTAGACCAAGTTATATGTAAGAACAATAACATCTTGATATTGCCTTCGTCCCCTTTTCAACATAAATAGAGCAAAAACTAATACTTTTAACTGTTATAAATGAAAGATAAACAAATCATTGTTTTTATTAATTATTAGTTTTTTTATTTCATAAGATAATCAACTAGAATCTTTTTCAGTCATATTAAAAATTGTTATTTATTGGAAATAATAAGTAAAATGAGAGACTATTGGTAGTTAGGACCAATTCCTGAATACCAAAGAAGTATTTATTTTACATGGGAAAAGAAAATGAAATGAAATAATACCTTAAAAAGTCATCCATAACAAATATTACCTAACCGATCGTTAAAATACTTGTATCCAAAAAAATATAATTAGGAATTATTGGGTAATTATACTAACTTATTCACACTGATTACAAGCATTTTTTGTGTGACCATCATCTGTTTTAGTTTGTTTAATTTCTACATTGTCGGCACCACAAACATCACATTTTCCTTGCATTGAATAGAGTTTTTACTTTAAATTATATAATAATTTTATATCTTTTATTCTATTTTTATGGTACTCACAAATTTATCGTCCACACAATAACATATTGTAAACTGAACTTTAAGAGTAAATATTTTTAGCTAATTCATACAAATTTCTTTTGTCCTGCCTTTAAGAATTCATTTTTTATAAAAATAATAGCATAATTTTTCTTATTTAATCTTATTATTGTATTAAATGGCAAAATTATTGTAATAATAAAATATTTGATATGACTATGAATTATTGTTATTTTTATCTATTTTTCCTTTTTTTACATCTTTTTCAATATTATAATAGTCTTTCTGCGA
>DASUZI010000317.1:0-2072 GCA_036376955.1 Nitrososphaeraceae archaeon | reverse complement strand
TGTATTCCTCAGAAGCAACATTGATCAATTCTGCAGTCACATTTAGTATATACCCGCATTTAGAGCTGGTATCAAATGATATTGATTGCTCTAAGGCATCATTAAGGAATTTCTCTAATTGGGTTTTATCTGTTATAGTTTTAGTAAGATTATTTGATCTAACTATTAACACATATTGATTTAATTTCTCAGAAAATTCTTTTGTTAAGGTGGCATTTGTCTGATTAAGTCTCTCATTTATTTGATCTACAATTTCTTCAATAGGATGTAATGCATGTGCAACCGCGAGTAAATTATTATTATTTTGAACATTTTCCACTGATGCATCTAAATGTCCTATCATTTGTTCAATATAGCCATGAAATTCTTGATCGCTTATGGTATGTTGTTGGGCCTGCATAGCAAATAAATTGTTATCGGAATCCAATGAAACAAAAATGGAAAAATATATTGAGATCGTTAATACCGGTAAAATCAATTTGAAACTCATTTATCTATATTCAAAATAACCTATGTCTATTTTAGTCTATGTATATTTCTAATAAATGAAAATCAAGAGTATCCAGAGTTTTTAATTTATCATCACTAACATATATGTAAACTTTCTTATCTTTGTAACCCACTAAACACCTAATTGATTATTAATAATTCCTAATAGAGAAATTATAGGCAAAACTAAAAATATATTGATAAAAATATATAATTTTAATTGCCAAACTAATATGCTTATTAGTAAAAGGAAAATTTTATAAAATAAAACATTGTTGTTATATTTACTTAAATATATCAAATCAATCAGAAATATAATTCTATTATCAATTCATGTGTGCTTGTTTATCTTTTGATAAACCTTTTGTAACTATTTGGTTAGTAATACAAATGAACATAAGATTAATATGATTTATTGAGTCTATTATTTAATATGAATTGTAGATTAACTTTGTGACCAATTTAAATGAGAATGATGCTAAGTCCAAATAATTTGTCTCCATTTAATTCGTTTCAGCATATATCCTTATGGAAGATAAATTGAGTCTACTTAATGAAATAAATATTATTTTAATCGCGAGGAAAATAATATATTACCAATTTTTTTACATGAGTCTACTATTTAATATTTATCTTCCTGTAAGTAAATTTTTACAATATGATAAAAGTTATTCTAAAGATAATATTAGTCAACCACATTTATCAGTAGGAAGGAATTATTTTTTATCTTGAAAAAGGTTTTATATACCTCAAATCATCGACATCAATTTTTGCAATGAATGAAAGTTAGAGATTCTAAGAAGTATTCCGAGCTTCGAATCTCTGATTGTATTTTTAGTTTTATCTCAATCAAGAAGATTAAATATTTATTAAATTATTAATACAATTCATACATATCTTATTATTTTTCAAATCCATGGATAATGATTACTTAAAACACATATAATTATTCCATATCTTTGTTATACATCTTGAAAATGTTCTATTAAAGTTTATACATATTATCATTGTCCTTATACTAGTTGTTTTCTGCCTAATTGTCTATGTTTTATACTATGATTTTAATACTCAGATCTCATACAAATAATTAAATTAACATTTGCAAACTTAAAATAAGTAAATGATGTGTGTTAGTAAATTATCTAAAGTATAACATCAAACAAATACACTATACGAGTCATGATAAATAAGTATGAGCCCCTCTGAAACTTTAGGTTTATGACCTGACAAAAAAATCAGAGCAGATATATAATTTAATAATAACTCATATTTTATCTATTGCAAGGAATAGCATATGTTAAATTAGCCTCTAGACCATTAGGATCTTTAACATAATCATTGTTTTTATCATCGTAGAAACGAATTGTATATATATCTGGTAAAAGACCATCTGCGAAAGTATAAT
Source organism: Nitrososphaeraceae archaeon (assembly GCA_036376955.1). Lineage (GTDB taxonomy): Archaea > Thermoproteota > Nitrososphaeria > Nitrososphaerales > Nitrososphaeraceae > TH1177. The sequence goes on along the minus strand of DASUZI010000317.1, from coordinate 178 downwards.
CATCAAACCCTCCTGTATCATTAGTTTCGAAGTATCCATACCAATCAATATTGTCTTTAGAATTAATGAATTCCCAATATACATTACCATTCTTATTAAAACCATTTACGGTCATGTTAATTCTATGGTCATTTAAGAGTCCACAATTGGGTTCGATATCTGTTATCACTTGATTTGG
>DASUZI010000316.1:0-3097 GCA_036376955.1 Nitrososphaeraceae archaeon | reverse complement strand
TTGAATTATTCAAACAACCACTAAAAAAAACTGAAGTTCCTTCCAATCTCATCAATAAGCTTGAGCAAAGAATGCTTATGTTGTGTTATAATGTGTCTGATTCTTCAAAATTGCCATACAGCAATAGTACTAGTCCATTTTTTCATTGGTTAAATGAATATGGTAATAAAACGTATTCGTAATATTCGGCTGTTAGTCATATTATTATAATAAATCAAATATCAATTTACTAATCATTTTACTATCTTGTTAAAATTTCCTTTTATAATAATAACACAAGATACATTAATAAGAAAAGATGTTAATGGATTAGGATGGAACATCAAACTAAGTCAGATTATGAATTATTACTTGATAGACTTCATAATAAGTTAGGTACAACAACTAAAAAAGAAATCTCTAGATTGGAATTACCTGTTCCACAAATAATTTGGGTTGGTCAGAGAACAATATTTAGAAATTTTATGGATTTTTCAAAGGCATTGCGTCGTGATCCAGAAAAATTATTATTATATCTTAATAAGGAACTTGCATCTGCTGGCTACATTAATGGCGATAGAGTAATTTTTTTAGGGCGTAAAGTAAAATCATCGTTTGGTGCACTAATTGATAGATATGTAAAAGATTATGTCATTTGTCCTGTTTGTAGTAGCCCAGACACAAGAACAGAAAAAAATAAAAAACTTGGCTTTTTATTGTGTGATGCATGTGGTGCAAAATCTTCTATAAAAGGCAATTATGCATAACAGTTAATGTATCTAATTTTTCGTGATAAAATAAAAATAAAAATTTAAAATATTTCAAATTTTTATTTTACTTGATAATTCATCTATATTATTTTGTAAATAACCTAAAGATGAAAAAATGTTTAATTTTTAATCACTGGATATATTCAGACGTATTGCTATACTATGATATGTATTGTTTAATTTTATTTTCAATTTGACCTTTTGGTAATGCACCTATCATTATGTCGATAGTCTGTCCTTTCTTTAAGATCATTAAAGTTGGAATACTTTGAATATTGAATCTTTGAGATATGAGAGGATTTTCATCAACGTTGACCTTACCAAATACAATTTTTCCAGAATATTGCTCTGCTAGTTGTTCTATTATTGGTGATACCATTCTACAAGGTCCACACCATGCAGCCCAAAAATCTACGATTAATAAATCATATTTCGATTTTTCCAAATCAAAATTTGAGTCAGTAAGATTTAGAGGTTTGTTAATTTTTTTAAGTTCGTTCATTAATTTCAATTTTTCTTGATATTTTTCTATCTTTCTTTTCATAATAGCAGAAATTTCATCATTGTCATCTGTAACTGACATGACAGTTTTTAGTGTATTCTATATTTAATTTGTCTGATACTTTATATTTATATTTATATTATCAATTTTACATTTCATGTTGCGGTTTAACGATATCTAATTATCGGGGTTTTATTTATTTGAATGAATATATGATTAATAATAATAATTCTATGAAAAAAGATGGAAAACAAGTTACTGATAATACTAACAGCAGTGACTCTCTTGAAGAAAAATTAATAAAAACAAAAACCGAATTAAAAGAAACAAAAAAAACAGCAGAAACTAATCTTAATAAATTAAAATATTTAATGGCTGATTTTGATAATTATAGAAAACAAATAGACAAACAAATGACCTCTACTATAGAATCTAATAAAGCTAATCTTCTTTCTAGATTTTTAACTATACGAGATGATTATCAGAGAGCATTAGATATGATAAAAAAGAATAAAGATCTTGATGAAGTTTTTCTAAACGGATTAGAAGGTATTTTCAAAAATTTAGATAATATTTTACAATCTGAAGGAGTAATACCAATTGAAACGATAGGGAAGGTCTTCGATTCAAATAAACACGATGTTATTAGCTTCTCATATAATGATAATCTTCCAGAAAATACTATTACAAATGAAATCCGTGTAGGATATATGCTTAATGATAAAGTTTTAAGACCTAGTCTTGTCGAAATATCTAAAAAGAAAAAAAATATAATGAACAATAATATAGATGAATCAAACTAATCTATAGGTGATTATTAAATATGGGAAAAATTATTGGTATTGATTTAGGAACTAGTAATTCTGCAGCAGCAGCTATGATAGGAGGTAAACCCAGCATCATACAAGCCGCAGAAGGTACTTCTGTTGGTGGAAAGGCTTTTCCATCTGTAGTAGCATTTACAAATACAGGTGATCTATTAGTTGGAGAACCAGCTAGAAGACAAATGATTTCTAATCCTGAAGGCACTGTTTTTGCTGCTAAACGAAAGATGGGTACTGATTTTAAATTTAATATAAGAGGAAAAAATTATACTCCACAACAGATTTCTTCATTTATTTTACAAAAGATAAAAAAAGATGCTGAAGCATTTCTAGGTGATACTGTAGATAGAGCGGTTATTACAGTCCCAGCATATTTCAATGATAATCAACGACAAGCTACAAAAGATGCAGGAGAAATAGCTGGATTGAAAGTAGAACGAATTATCAATGAGCCTACGGCAGCTTCACTCGCATATGGATTAGATAAAATTCAGAAGGATTTGAAAATTATGGTTTTCGATCTAGGTGGAGGAACGCTAGATGTAACTATTATGGAAATGGGTGGAGGAGTATTTCAAGTAAAAAGTACTTCAGGTGATACTCAGCTTGGAGGAACTGATATGGATAATGCTACTATTGAGTACATTTTGCAAGAATTTAAACAACAAACAGGATTAGACGTGAGAAATGATAAAGCTGCTATGATGAGAATAAAGGAAGCAGCAGAAAAAGCAAAAATTGAATTATCAAATCTTGTTTCAACAGAAATTAACCTTCCATTTTTAGCTTATGATCCTTCTACAGGACCTAAAAATCTTATAGTAAATCTAACACGTGCAAAACTAGAAGAACTATTAAGACCAATTGTTGAAAGATGTAAAAATCCTATGTTACAGGCAATCCAAGATGCTAAACTTACTCCTACAGATATTGATAAAATTATTATGATTGGTGGACCTACAAGAATGCCTATAGTTAGACAGTTTGTTGCCACAATAATGGGTAAAGAACCAGAAAGAGGA
>DASUZI010000315.1:0-2669 GCA_036376955.1 Nitrososphaeraceae archaeon | reverse complement strand
ACAAATGTATCCCCAATCTCTATAACTTTTCCTAAATCTAGTCCGTCAATTCCTATCGCTTCTTTCTTTAGGACCTCGTCAAGATTAATATTATTCCTAGATTTTATTGGTTCATCTTTATCAGACACAAATTTTTTTATTTAACATCATATTTAATCATGTTCTATATATTAGGTAATTTCTTCCTTCTTGCCATCAGGATATTTCACAGTAACTTTTTCCTTTCTAAGTTCTACCTTTACCTGACGCTTTTCAACAATTCGAGATTTTTTAATAGCTATTTCTCCAAGTTTTACCATTTTTTTATCTATTACTATTTGTTCTCCCCAAATAGGAATAATTTGTTCTTCTTCTTCAGAGCCATTATTGTTATTGTTATTGCCAGAAACTTGGATCTGACTATTAATTGCGCTCTCTTCAGAATTAGGTAATGATGGCTTTTTTTCACTCTGACTAGACTCATTCTCAATAGGGCTTAATGATGTTTTTGCTGTCTCTTCATCCTTTTGTAGCTTTATGTCTAGATCATTTGGGTAATGGCGACTATCCCCACTTTCTCCCTTGTTGGGTTTATTCGCATCTCCTTCAGCTTGGTTGGGATTAAACACTTCTGAAATTTTTTCCTTTACTTGTGAAAAAATCTCAACTAATTCATTGTGACTATAGGAGTCAAATTCTTTTCCATTTATAAACATCTCCTCATAATTTACAGGGATTTCAATTTTTTTTGTTGATTTTATCCACCTTTTTTCCAAATACAATTTTGTCTCTGTAATCTCTTTAGTAACCTCAAAATCTTCCGCATGGATCGGAATTCTTTCTACAATTACTTCTTTAAGTTGCGAATTAATGTCCCGGGAAGGAAGACTATCTTTAATCGGGGTAATTATATTGTCATGCGGGACTATAGAATCGTTATTCATAAATACTATATATTATTAATATTTATAATAGTATGCAAAATACTTATTATTCCTGTTGATTGTTGTATCCGCATAGTTAGATTATGCATACATACTAATACTGAATTATTATTAACAGGCATATTATCATCTCATTTTGGACAGATAGCGTTCATCGTTTAGGTAAAGTAGTTGTGTTTTTTACTATGCTTATTAACGATGATATATACTTTATTTATTGATTAAAATTAAAGAAGTAAATACTGACCAAGTAAAAAAAGTAAAAGGCAAGATTGAGGTCAGGCTGGAAAATAGAGAGGTAGTGGCATTTGAAAGTTATCCCGTTGTGGTTAACTCAAAAGATCTGAAATATATTCATTATGATATACAAAAAAAGCAAGATGATCTAAAAGATCGTGGTAATGAGAAACATGGGATAATTGACAAGGCAAAACAGAAAGCTTTAGAAGTTAAGGATACCGTTGCAGATACCGCTAAAGAGCTATCAAGTCCATAAAAGAATGAATAATGTGTTTAGTTTTCTTTGACTGTCGTATATTTATCAAATAGATAAAAACTACAAAGACCTCTCGTGCTTCTGCCCGATGGGAATCACTCTAAACACCACCTTGCTCGTTAGAGCCTATCTTATTATTCAGGAATCAAACTGATTAAATTAATTATCGAACCTTTAGATGACTTTCAAGCGGATTTACATTAAAAATCTTTGATATAAGAATGAATAAATTAATTGTGAAGATGGGATACTCTATCTCACTATTTCTGTTGCCTGTTTATTTACCATCAATGCATGCAGAAAGTAATGAATCGATATGTCTGCCGCTTCTTTACATAATCTAGCGATATTTGTTTTATGGCTCCAACTAAGAAAGGATTTACCAGTTAAAAGCAAAAGAGGTATTACTATACCTAATGTCTTTTATAATTTGTTAAATAAATGGTACTACTAATGTCAAATGATAAAAGCAAAACAGACTCTCCTGATATAATTGAAGAAATTATTCCAGGTAAGAATAACGATTACAAAGATAAATCCATTTATCAAAATAGTAATAATAGTCAGCAATCAATTAGTAACAATTATGATTTAGAACAAACTACTCAATCGGTTAAAAAGGCTTTAGAAGATTCTAAAAGAATCATGGAGAAAAGTAGAGAAGAAACAAGGAATCAAATTCCTCGTTTCGCCCAAGCAATTACTGATACACATGAACAAGCAGCTCAAGCAGCCAAGGAAATAGGAGAAAACTATATGGAATACCAAAAACGGGTATTCAATTCATTTCGACCAGTATACACTCCATTCTTTGAAAATCTCCACAATCAGTCATGGAACAATCAAGAATTCTTTAGAATAATACCGGAGATGTATTCAAGGATGATTAGTATCTATACAGAAAACCTAATTGCATATGGTAGAATTCTTAATGACATTGCATTTTCTAATATCGGTTATTACAGGAGTGCAGTCAACGACATAAAAGAACACTCGAAGCACCTTGCCGAGATTGGAAAAACAAATAATGGTTATTGACGGAATTGTAAAAGATAATACTGATAAGTGAGTTTCCTATATATCATCGGCGAGTCCAAATAGGTAATTATGGTTATCCAACAGGTATGTAACAGCCATTGTGTGTTCAATAATTTTTATAACAATTACGACGAAGAGCATAAAAAGATCAAATATTACTTATAATTAATACAAATCCCACGGCAAGGGATATAGCTGGTTAAAGCAGGAGG
>DASUZI010000314.1:0-2169 GCA_036376955.1 Nitrososphaeraceae archaeon | reverse complement strand
CGATTGTCCATCGTCATCATCGCCTATTATTACCTACAGCATTATAGTTATGGGTTATGACTTTAAAATAAATAAATAAATAAATAGATAAATTAGTCTATTACGATAATAATATTTTATTAATATTGGAAACAAAAAATTTAGGATATCTCAATTTTTTCCAACAATAAAATAAAATAATGAAATTATGTAGTAATTTGTTTTTGAAATATTATTTTTGCAATGATAAAAGATACGAGTCTGGTTCATAGAAACTTCCATATTTTGTTTGTAAATCTTTTAAGGTATCTATTATATTTTTTATACCTACTGTTTCTGCAGTAGTAAAAAGTTCCCTTTTGAGACCCATTCCTAGCTTTAAAGCCTGTTCAAGTTCCTCTCTGTTACAGACTCCATTTGATATTAGCCAAGATGCATTGTTAACTGCAACAGAAACTAAAGGAATTGGATCAAACTTTTCGGCTGCTTCTTCTGTCAATTGTACTCTTTCATAATTGTCTCCTTGATATTGGTAAAATCCTTTGCCTGTTTTTTGACCTAGTTCTTTGTTTTCATACAACTGTTGGATTTTTGGATGAGGAAATATTACTTTTTTATCTCTCGAATACATTTCAGAAGTTGCTTTATGAATTACATCCATCCCAGTATAATCTGCTAATTCAAATATTCCCATAGGTAGTGCCATTTTATATTTTGATGCTGAATCGATTTCCACCATGGATGCCCCTGATCTATCTAGACAGTATGCCGCTTCATGTACTAACGGAATAAATATTCTGTTGACTATGAAACCTGGTACATCTTTTTTGCATACTATAGGAGTTTTCTTGACTTCCTTGACAAGGTTTATAGCTAGATCTGTTACCTGCTGCTCAGTCTTTGATCCTGGAATGATTTCCACCAAAGGCATCAACTGTGGGGGGTTAAAGAAATGCAAACCAATGAATTTGTCTGGCCTGCTTGTAAAAGCTGATATCTCAGATATTGGCAAAGTGCTTGTGTTTGATGCAAAAATCATGTCATCTGTTGCAACCTTTTCTATTTCTTCATATACTCTCTTTTTCAAATTAAGGTCTTCAGGAACGGCTTCGATAATTAGGTTAGAATTTTTTAGTGATTGCTCCAAATCGACAACAGGATGAATACGGTTGATAATTTTTTCAGCTTCTGATTGGCTAATCTTTTGTTTTTCTACTAGTTTGTTTATTGACCATTTTATTTTATCCATAGCTTTATCTAAAAATGCTTGTTCAATGTCTCTAAGATTCACATTATAACCTGCCATGGCAGAGATTTGTGCTATTCCATGCCCCATTATACCTGAACCTAAAACAGTAATCTGATTAATTTTATACATCAAATGGTTATTCACATAATGAGGGATTTAAATTTAGTTTATCAAAAGCCTCACGGGATAAGGTTAATAGTTAGATTCGAAAATAAAAATTATACGGGCTTTGAGCACACCTGAGACAGTTAATGAAGAGGCATTGTATTTGGGAACAGCAGAATCTGAACATATTGAGATGTATCTAAAGGCAATTTGGTTTATACGTGAAAAAGGTAAGGAAGTCAAAATTAGCTCTATCGCAAAACTACTGAATGTGAAGCAACCATCAGTGGTACAAATGCTTCACAAACTCAATGATATCTTTCTTGTTTCCTATGAAAAAGGTAATTTAGTTCAGATGACACAGAGGGGAGAAAAGATAGGAAGACAGATGATCAGAAATACTAGATTGCTTGAGGTTATGATGAACGATGCTTTGAAAATTGAGATAGATGAAGAGATGGTCTGTGGAATAGAACACCATATGAAAACTCAATTTACCGACGCGTTATGCACATTATTGAATCATCCCAGGTCCTGTCCTCATGGACTACCCATACCAAGTGGCAAATGTTGTAAACATATAAAGGAAAAAAAAGAATAAAATATTTGTCCATTTATTAATAACAAAAATACACTTTTAAAAAAAAATTAACTTAAATGTGTTATATTAAGTTAGTATTATTAATTAATTAAATCATACTTTTGCAAATCATGAGATCTGCTATTAAAATTTTAAACTATACGAGTAATTATCTTTTATAGCAGGATATTGTTCAATCCAAATAAAATATCATTTTTTAGGTTTTTGTTAAAAATAAAAAAAAGGTATTTGTTGA
>DASUZI010000313.1:0-2342 GCA_036376955.1 Nitrososphaeraceae archaeon | reverse complement strand
AAGGAAGAAACGAAAAGGAAGATTGTAATTATGTACTAAAGGAAAGAACCTATAGATCATTCTCTCGGAGGATACCATTTTCAGAAAATATAATACCTACTGAAGTAGGCGCTACAGTAGAAAACGGCATTTTAAAAATTGAGATACCTAAACAAAAACCGACATCCATTGAGGAAACTCAAATAAAAATAAAATAGTACAAACAACAGAACTCTTTATTTTTTTAAAGATGAGCCCTACCCAAAATTTTTCTCGTGTAAAAAATACTGCTAAGTGATTTTTATCTTTAACATTGCGACCTTATCTTTTTTATTATAAAATAAATTTACCTTCCCTATAGTCCTTTATAGAAAACTTTTTCACTTTGCTGAAAATAATTAAGAGTAACTAGCGATTTTAAAAGTCCTCGTATAATTATATTATAAATAGGAGTATTACCAAATGCTACATATATTTTTTCAAAATATGAAAAATATGAGCGATCTTCAAATCTATTTATTATTTTTTCACGAATAATTTCGTTACTATCATCATGTCTAATATTTTCGATACTATCAATGGATCCTATCTTTTTACTTATTAGTATTAACTTATCCATATCCTTCGCTGATTCCTCATCTTGTGGTAATAAAGTTATATCATTAGAAGAATCTACTTCAATGGTTTTGATTAAAAGTTTGTTACTCTCCGGAATAATTTTATCTAATTTATTAAATATATCAGTTAAAAAGAATTCTATAATATTTGTATCAACATAATCTAAATTTTTATTCTCAGAAGATGATTTAATTAAATATTTTTCAATTTCATAAAATGGTCGCAGATAGATAGAAGGCAAATGAAAATATATAAAAAAATCACCAGTTTCTCCAGCTCTTTGCTTTTCAATAGTAAAATTTACTATATGACAAATATTATAAATTGAATTAATTGTTGAAAGTAGATTTTCTAATTCACATGAATTTATCTTTTTGTTGGGAATAAAATGTATAAGATATTTATTATCACTCATGAAGTTTTATATACATAATTACTTATTAAATTTTGTGAAAGTAGTACTAAATAAGTAAAAAAATTGCTAATAATATTCTAGATTTGCCTTAATACCACCGCTGACATATTACATAACTTCAATAATAAAATAGGTATATTTTATAGTCATATATTAGAAGATATAATTTCTATTAGTATGAAAAAGTTTAGTCTTTTAATATTGTTGAATTCTTAAATATCATTAATATTACTCATATATTCACTCACTCACATTATGTGAGTAACATATAAATAATCTCTTGCTAAATATATTTTTCAAGGTGATAATTCAAAATTGTTATCGACCTGGATTAGTAAATTTAAAAATAAATATAGAAATAGAGAAAAGAACATCAATGAGAACAGAAACCATTCATTAAGAGAAAAGAACATCAATGAGAACAGAAACCATTCATTAGAAACTTGGAAGAAGGATAAAAAAGAGTTGGTTTTGAAAAATATTAAAAAAGCTCAAAGGCTATACAGAGATGGAGTAAAGAAAGTATTTTTACCTCTTCTAATAATATCTTCGTCTCTTCTCATTCCGATAAATCAAATCGGGGAACACCAAGCATTTGCATATCATCAACAATACAGGCTTCCATTACCATCAGAATTAGAACATCAACCCTCTTATGCTATACGAATCCCATTTGGTGTTGGACAAACAGATAATTCTGTCGGATATGATCCTTCACAAGTGGCTATTCCTGCTGGCATGACTGTAGTTTGGTTTAATGATGATTCAAATCCTCATACTGTTACCACTATCTCTGCAGCACCAGAACAATTTGATTCAGGTGTAATACCTCCAGGTGGATTTTCTGTAATGACTTTCACAAAACCTGGACTATATATCTACTATGATAAAATGAATCCATCAGTAAAAGGTAGTATAATAGTTGGAGATTTAATACACTTAGGAAAAAATATTGATATGAGGATTGGAGGAAATTTACCATTTAAGTTTACTGACTTGGGCCGTGTAGTACTATCTTTTGTTCCACATAAGGTTACACTTCCACCTCCACTTGATATGGCATATAATGTTACAATTTACAATGAAAAGATGGATAATCCTATATACAATAGACAATTTGGTGACATAGATGGAATTTTAGATTTAGAGATTATTCCAGTAAAAGGTATTAAGGGTGTCCCAGAACAGATTAAAGAAGTAAGTTCAAATGATAATATAACCACCTTCGAGAAACAAGAACTAAAAAACTCATCAATAGCAGGAATAAGAGAAGGACCAACTATAAATAATAATACTACTACTACAAACAGACAAGATTTAGTAAATGAGA
>DASUZI010000312.1:0-5608 GCA_036376955.1 Nitrososphaeraceae archaeon | reverse complement strand
CGTTATCTTCAACTGTTTTATAGTTTATTATTGATGACGTCTTTTTAGTATTCAAAGACAAATTTTCTTTTGCTTTTTTAAGTTGTACTATATAACTTTTAGTCTGGTAGGCTGACTTATCATTCATTGTAAAAAAAGTTTCATTTACTTATCATTCTTATCAAATGTGGTATTCCATATTGTTTATACCAATTATATCATGCTATAGGAATAATATGTTCTATAGAAGTACAAAATAATAGCACATCGTAAATAACTTTTAATGATATAATTTTGTAAAAAGTATCACATTCTCAGTAAAACTATAAATACAAAATCTAAAAATAATTTCTTCATCCTTTGTAAAATCTATGATCTTTTCTTCAACCAATCGCCAACAGTTGGCCATAACTCTTCATGTGCTCTAGAACTTATACATGCACCAACATGACCTGAATTAAACTCTATGATTGATTTATCATAGCTTCCTATTGCATCATTTAATGCTTTACTTGAGGCAGGTGCAACCAAATCATCTTTTGATGCTATTATATTTAAGAATGGGTGTTTAATTTCGCCTAGATCTATTGCATTATTTCCGCTTATCACCATTTCATTTTTTATAAATAGATTTTTTTGATAGCAATCCTGTACAAATTGTTTATATATTTGGCCTATTACAGGAGGACTATCGAGCAACCATGTTTCTGTAGCAACAAATTCTACTATGGATTCAATATCTCTCAATTGCCCTTCAAGGAAGAAATGAGGATATTTATGAAGATAATCTATAGGGCTTCGTAACAAAAATGCACTATTAATAAAGGAACCAGGTACATTGCCAAAAGCATAAACAAGTGAGTCTGTATTTATGCTTCTTGTCCATACACTTAAAAGATTATTATCAATGCTAAAATCTCCTGGCGTTGCAAAAGCTATTACATTTTTTATCTTTTCTGGATGAAGTGCCGCAAGCATAAGTGCTAAATCTCCTCCCCAACAGTAACCAAAAAGCGATACTTTATCAGAACCAGTATGCTCCCTTATGTAATCTATAGTTTTAGCGAGATAGTTATTTACATAATGACCAATAGTTAATTCTTTATCATAAGCACTTGGAGTACCCCAATCTGTTGCAAATACATTGAAGCCTTGTCGTTGAAAATTTTGTACAATGCTTGAATTAGGTAATAGGTCAAGTATATAATGTCTGTTTATAAACGAATAGATTATCAGCAAGGGAGTAGTAATAGAAGTTTCAGAAGATTTCTCTCCCTCATTTGTTTTTTCTTTTTTCGTTATTTTTGATTTTTGCTTTATATTGTTGCTTTCTGAACTATAACTTTCTTCTTCTTGTTGTTGTTGACGCATATCATAATGGATCAATGAATATTTATCACCAAGATTAACATTGTGAGAAGATGTTCTTCCCAGTGTATCTCTTAGTGGTTCAATAAACACATTGTTGTAAAAGGAGTTTAAATTAGATATATTCTGATAAAGATATCCTATACCTGTAATATTTCCTAAATTGCAGAAGGATTCAACAAATTCTGAAAGAGAATCTATAAAGGTTTTTTCTCTAAAGTTTGTATCAAATTTATCACGTATTTTAGATAAAGTGATTTTTTCAATCTTTCTATAAAATTCCTGTGCCTGCGGTTGCTGATAGTAAATAAAAAATTCTTCAGGCTTGATTTCATTTCTTATCTCTCTAATCTCTTCTCTTGCATCAGTAAATGGTACAGAAAGAGCATCAATAAATGCACTATTTAATCTAGAATAAAATTCAATTGAAGACGTATAAGCATCAATATATGTATCTACAAAATTAGATGTTAGATGATAATTATGATTCTTATAATTATCATTTTTTTTAATATTATTCTTGATATCAGTATATGAATTCATATTCTTTTTTTATTGAAGCAGGAAGTTAAATATTCTTTTGTATCGAGTACAAAAGAATAAAATTTCAGTTATAGGAGATATTATAGTCTTAGAAGGTCTGTCATTGTAACTAATGAAAAAGCAGAATTAAATGATAATAAATTATTATTTTATCTCAAAGATGTAGAAAAATATCAAGATTACAAATGATGAATCTATCAAGCTTGCTAATGCAATAGATGATAGTTATCTCAAATCACTAGCGCTCTCTAATATAGATCAATCACTAGCTCAATCTAACAAAGTTGATGAATCTACAAAAACTTTTTTTATTATTCTATCAAGAATGCTAATTCAATAGATGATGAATATAGGAAAGCAGAAGTCTTAACTTAAATAATTGTAGAGAAATTAGAGGTTAAGGACAATTTGTCAAAAATATTGTTGGCAATAACTATTCATTTATTAAATATTATTTATATGAAATGTCATTAAGTTCATTAAAAATTCATGGATTATGGAATTACATAATGAAACAGTCTATTGGTTACCCTGAAATATATCATATTCTTTGTTCATTTGTTGCAGAACGTTATCCTAAATATAATAAGGACTTTGCCAATTTAATATTAACATATAATTCCTAATTATTATGTATTTTCTAAATCTCTAGTATATTTTGAAAGATAAAAAGAAGAATTAATTACATTTAATCCAAACTTCTGAGAATATTCTCCTTATAGATTACATAATTTTCAAGCATACTATTTCAGTCTAGATAATACAAAGAAAAATAGAAGTTACTCTTATTAAACAGGAATAAAATGATAATGAAGTAAAAACTTTTAAAATAAAAAATTTATTAATTTATTTTAACTATAAGATTACAAAGCTAGAAATTTAGATTAATAACAAATTTGTTATTCAAACCTCTGATCCCGATTGATATCTGTCTATATATATTGCCCCAAAACCAATACCATGTTGTTGCAAATTACAACTAAAGTTGAAGAAATCAATGTTAACCCTGTTCTGAACGTTTTCTTTGCCTTAAAAACCACATGAATCAAAGGCAATATCCTAAGAGATTTGAAAAGTTTTTGAATTATCTTAAACCTAAAGGTACATTTGAAGATAAAGCATTATCAATTTATAAAAAGGCAATAGAAAATCGTGTCTTTTATGACTAAAAGTACCATCAATACTAAAACAGATGAAGAAACAGAAATAAGTTTTTAATAATAAAATCTATATACAAGACAGTCGTATGTCTATATTAGACTCTTATCTTTACATCATTACTAAAATAATTTGGATGAATAAAATTCAATGATTTAATAATTGATTTATAACAATGAAAGTGTCGCCGCTATAGAAAATTAATTAATATTTAGTATTATAATATTTGTAGAAATGGATTTATTAAGAATAATTAGCAAATAAAATCATAATAAACATTAACTAATCTAATTTAGTAATACTATCTTAGCAAGTGTAATGGATTTTGATAATAATTATGAGATTGTAAAAATGACTACGAAATAAATGTATATCCTAATGATGGGTTCATATTCAACATTTCACGGAAATAAGGTTAATTGATTTGAATTTTGATATGACAACAAAATTATTATATAATATTATATGATTTAACTCAAATAGAACAAAGATAATGAAAGGATATAAAACAAATATCGAAAAAGACACTTTAGATAACAATAACTTCAGGAAAGTATTGTATACTTCTAAACATGTTCAGCTTGTACTTATGAGTCTCCGACCGCACGAAGAAATTGGAGAAGAAATTCACTACGAAAATGATCAATTCTTTCGTATTGAAGGTGGTCATGGAAAATGCATTATCGATGATAGTGAATACGAAATAAAGGATGGCGACGCAATCGTAATTCCAACTGGTTCAAAACACAATATCATCAATATTGATACGCAAACAGATCTGAAAATGTATACGCTCTATGCTCCTCCTCATCATAAGGACGGGATCTTGCGGTATACTAAAAAGGAAGCAGAAGAAAACGCACCAGAATTTGATGGAAAAACCACTGAATAGTTCATGGAATGGAAAAGAAAATTCAAGTGAATAATTGTCTCAATGATGGGTGAACTCTAACAACATTCCATTTTTGAAATTCCTACTACGTTGTTCTATTGAAAATATGATTATTTATTATTGTTTAAAGTAACTGTTCTAGAATAGATGACAGTCAACAAATACTTCAGAATTCAAATATCAGTAATGTATAGATTCTTGTAATTCTTGCACTGAATTAAATAAGAATGCAAGTAGTATTTTACGAGTAAAAAGCAATTTTTGAAGGTCAAACCATCAGGCTAGTACATCTCACGTAATATAGAGATTAGAAATGAATTATTGCAATATTGCCAACAGAATTTCCAATACTAGGAACAATAAAAAAAATTAACTAAGAAATGAAATATCAATTAATATCAATTAATTATTCTTCATTTATTTTTTAATAATTTTTTGTAGAAACTAGTTAAGTGATAGAAAGAATTATTGGACTTTCTTGAAAAAAAATTTCAAATAGTTTTAACAGTGGAATAAATTTTGGAATGGGTAGTTTGTTGAATTAATGTATGATTAGATATATTTCCATATCATGATTTCCGAGATTGCTGTTTGTCCTATAGTGAATTGAGATGAGTGGATTGGAAAGAAAACATAAGCAAGTAGTAAAGCTAGTATACCAATAATAATTATTATCATACCAATAAGAAAAAGAAAGTTTTCTCTATCTGACCTACTAGCTAAAATTTTCATAATATACATAGTTGAACCAATTTAATTAACATTATCCTCAAAAACTATATTATTAACTTATATATAATAGACAAACCTTTGGATTATATCTATTACTCAAAATATGAGTCGAGCTGAAATACAAATTGAATATAAGAAATTTGTATTGGTTCATGAACCTGATATTTTTCCAATACAGTGAATGAAAGTAAAATTTAATAATTTCCTTATTACTACAACATTAGATTCCTATTTTTGAACCTCTATCGGTATTACTCCCGATTGGCCAGTAGTTTTCTCTAATTTCTCATTTTCCTTTATTGTCTATCCTCTATCCTCTCCTTGTTAGTATTGTAATTCTTAATATATTACCTCAAATTAAACAAATAACATAAGGTTATTGAAATTGTCCATCCAAAATAATAAAAGAATAGGATAAACAAATTATTAGATTTGACAATAAAAATAGGAATCAACATTTATAATAAATTTAGTAAATATATTATTGATAAAATTGATGATGTATTAGCAGGTCATATAGTTTCACAAAGGAACAAAACTAACTATTTTATCAAGACTTTTGATGAAAAATTTATAATGCATGAAAATAAATAAAGTTTGTATTATAATATTGAGACTCTAGTAATAATTACATGTAAGTTAATGAATTAAAAACTATAAATTATGATATAAATTATTGATAATTAACAATTAAACTTTTAAATATTGAGCATTATAAATTTTTTTATCAGGTATGAAACTGAATAAACGAATTTCTCTAGAATACCGTAAAACTAGATTAGGATTTGTATTCATATCATTTATTGCTTTGTTATCGTTAACGACTAACTATAATATTATTAAAGATTCATATGAACAAATGTTAGGACATGGTCATAATCTTCCACCCTCTATTGTAGGAGATAGAGACATCTTTCTAAATTTCACCACACCACA
>DASUZI010000311.1:0-5090 GCA_036376955.1 Nitrososphaeraceae archaeon | reverse complement strand
TGTTATGTTACTATTTAATAATTAGAAACAATTGTTGTTTGTTGTTATTTATTGTATAATCCAAGCCTACTACTCTACTATTAGTTAGGTAAATCAATAACTATGTTACTAATTAGATATAAAGGCTAAATTAACACTGTTTTCCTTCAATACACTATAATATTCATGAATAATATCATCTTTTAAGTTATCTATTTCTTTTTTTTCTTTTTACTTTTTTTCTTCATTTATTTTACTAACATCTTGCATTAGGTAAAACCATTTAATAGTTTATGTGATAAAATGGTTCATGATATTTCAAAAGCCTACTGTATTCATAGTTCATAATAATGAAGATATTAATACCCTTTTGGCAGGCACCTTTTGGTTGAAAGGATTTCAACCTGACAAATTTACAGATGGAAAAGAATGTTTGAAAAGAGTTAGAGAAATAGACGGAAATGTTGATGCTCTAGTAATAAACCAAGAAATAGCATTGGATAATGATCTAATGTTAATAGTTAATATAAAAAGAATGAATCCTAATGCTAAAATTTTGGTTATTGCAGACAAAGAATCAGATGAAACTAAAATGTATGAATATGGTGCTGATGAGATTTCTTTAACACCTATAAGTCCCATAGATGTAATTGATAAATTAATTTTATTAATTTCAAAAAGTAAAGGATTAGAGAGACAAAATGATCTAGTTTGATGATAATTCTAGTTTAATTATTGTTGTTTTATTATAATCTTGCATTTATTTTTTATATAGTAATGGTATAAGATCTCTATATTATGGCTATTGCTAAACCTAGAGTCTTTATCGTTCAGGAACATGAAGATGCTAACATGGTGTTAAATGGCTTGTTATGGCTAAAGGGATGCGAGTCTTATAAGTTTACCAATGGTAAAGACTGTTTAGAAAAAATGAGTCAATTGGAAGGAAAAGTTGATGTGATAATGATGGGTGGCGAAATCGCCTCTGACAGAAATCTGATTTTAATAATTAATATTAAAAAAATCAATAATAATACAAAGGTTCTTGTTATTGCTGACGAGGATTCTGATAAAACAAGGATATTAGGATACGGTGCTGATGAATTTGGTCTTAAACCTATGAGTCCTGAAAATATTGCTGATAAAGTTCTAATGTTAATATCTAGAGAAACAGTTAATGAAAATAGATGAATCCGTTTTTAATCGAGTAGTTCATTACTCAATAATAACAAATCATAACGATATAAACATATTCAAATTCAATTATTAATTATTCCTTTTATAAAAAAATCATATATTGATGGATGTAATGATGAATGACTAGCAAAATAACAATGATAATCATGATAAAGAAATGTTTCTGACAATAACAGAAAATTTTGATTAGGAATTAATATAGCAATAGAATAACAATAAGTTGAAAAATTTCTAGACTATCAAACTCATCTTAATTAGGGTATACTATTACAATTCATTGAATATCGAAAAACTGATGTGAATGAAAAACTATAAAATATAATCTTTATCAATTAAGTATATCTAACAATTTCAATAATATAACAATGATAATAAATTATTGAATTATATATCGCGTATCCAATATTTATCATATGGGTAAATTCGATGATGATGAATGTTGTGATATGAGAGGATTATTGGGATTTCTAATACTATTCTTACTTTCAAAAAAGTCAATGCATGGTCAAGAAATAGCCAATGAAATAGCAAAAAGAAAAGGTGAAAAACCAAGTCCAGGAACAATTTATCCAGCCCTTGGAGGTCTCAAACATTCTGGTTTTCTAGATGAACAAAAAGAAGGTAAAACTATAATATATAATCTTACACCAAAAGGAAAAAAAGCCCTTCAAATAGCAAAAAGAAAATTTTCAAGAACTTTTTCAGAAGTCTTGGAAAGTTAAAGATAGAATGACCTCATTCCTCCAATACTTTTTATAAATATAAAAAAAGTATTAATTTTATGAATTAATTTTATCTCAATTACTATCGAAGTTTGCTATTAGTTATATTTCAAATTTAGTATAATCTCTTTAAATTAAGTAGATAGATATTACTTAATATACATTAAAATTAAAACTTTATTATGTCATCCTATTAGATAGCTGACTGTAAGAACCTCATTTCTATTTTTATTTAGAAATTTATGCCTTAAACAAATAAGATAAAGAGATTCTGAATTTTTAAAAAAATGATTTTGTTTTTTTTATTATCTTCTTCTATTCAATTAATAATTAACTTTTTTATTGGTCATCCTCTTCTTTAAGATGAATAAATTAACCATTAAACCTATCGATAATATTCCAGCAGTCAAAAATATCATATTAAATGACTCATTTGATGGAAATAAACCATCAATACCTTCGATAATAGATTGATTCATCTGAATATAGATTCCAGATAATGCTGGGCCTATTGCCATACCTAAGAAAAATAATAAAGCTCCTACTCCTACTGATATACCTGTATACTCTTTTGGTGAAAAAGATACCAAAATATTCCATCCAACAATATTAGTTAATGATAAACCTACAGCCATTAGTGCCAGATTAGCAGACACTTCTATTTCTGTCGAATGAAAAATAAATAGACCAGATGTGCCAAATACCACAAAAATGCCTCCTATGATTGCAGGTTTTACATTTCCAAATCTATTGATAATAAATGAGCTTATTGTAGCAAATACTAAGAAGGTTATCATAAACGGTAATTGTACATTTCCTGCAGCTATGGCATCACCGCCAAACCCTAACGGTTGAGGGGTTCTTACTAATTGTACTATTGTTGGATATATTAAAAACATTGTAATTCCTGTAAGAATCAGAAGAATATAGGAAGGAAGAATTATTTTATGTTTAATCATTGTCAAATCAATTAACGGAAATTTTGTATTTTTCTCTATTGCAATAAATATTCCCAAAGATAAAGAGGAAATACCAAAAGATGATAGAACTAATGCAGAATTTGAGATACCTCCTGTTTCCAATAAAGTCAATCCTATCAAAAATGTAGTAATCGTTATAGAAAGAAATATACCTCCTTTTATGTCTACTTTATTATTTTTCTTTTCTTTATCTATAGTATCAATCCTTTTTACTGATTGTTGTGGTAATTTTCTTGAAGGAACAAACATTGCAATTATTGTTGTTACTATTGCTGCTACAGGTGCTATCAAAAAAAATGTTGCATGCCAACCAAAAGATTGTATAATGCTAGCACCAAATAATAAACCTAAAACTGAACCAGCTGAATATGCTGAACTAAATACTCCTATTGCAATTGAAAGTTTATCTACAGGAAAGACATCTCGTAAGATACTGAATGCTACAGGTACAGCTGCTAACCCAACACCTTGAACAATTCTCGAAATTAGCAGCGTTGAAATACTATTTGTAAATCCTCCTGCAATAATACCCACTGTATAAAGTATAAGTAGTGCCAATAGAACTTTCTTTTTTCCATATATGTCTGATAATCTTCCACTTATAGGAGTCATCACTGCAGCAACAATTAAATATGCACTAAATACCCATATTGCTGTATTATATGGTATATTAAAATCCTTCATTATCTCAGGTATTGCTGGAAGTAACATTGTTTCTGAAAACATTACTGCTAAAAGAGTACTGCTAAGAACAGCTAAAATGAACCAAGATGATGTTTTATTTTTAGTCTGGGATAATTGTACAGATTTGGAAGCAATAAAACTATTTAATTTAAGTTTCATATTTTTATCTTCATCTTTCATATTGGATATACGATATGTTATAAGATTATTTATATGTATCGGTCATCCAATATTAATGTCATTACTAACTTAGTAAAGTAATATTTTTGTACCTAAGAATATATTTAATTCGTAAATTACATATTTTATTCACATTGATTTTGTATCATATATATTACCTTATGTTATCTACTATCGTTAGGTAAATATATATTAGCAAAGTTTAAACAATTAATTTTTATAATTCATGCTAACATTAAAAGAAAGAAATTCTAAATATTTTAAATAGTTATTTCTAGTATTTTTATACTATATTTAATATAAAATATTATAACACACAAACAAAAAATACAAAAGATATTATAACTCTTATAGAACAATAACACAAAAAATTCTTCTTAATAATGCCTTTTTTTTGTACTAATAGTCGTAGTACATCCTTGATCTATTTATTCCAATTTGATCAATGATTTTGTAATTTAGTAATAATTGATAATGAACTGCCTACAAAATTAGTCTTATATCAACCAGTATTACATCAATAACAAATCTTTATTTATTATGTTACCAAATATTCTTACAATAAAAGTTCTAACACTCCGTTCTAACGCCTACGAATAAATTTATAACAATCTAGATCATAATTTATTTTTTTTATTAAAAAATTCTGTTACAAGTATGTCTAGTAATGTTTACTATTTGAGAATGACAGTAGATAAATGACCATTAATTTATTATAAACTGTTTGATAAAAATATTTACTTTAACAAAAATGTAAAAATGATTATTGTTTGTCAGCAAGAGATTGTTTTTTACCTGTTAATGCACCAACATTTTTTGGATCTATGGCTAAAGCCTTGTCATAGTAAGCAATAGATTCCGTATGATTTCCCAGATTAGATAGAACATTACCTTTACCTGTTAATGCACCAACATTTTTTGGATCTATAGCTAAAGCCTTGTCATAGTAGATTATAGCGAGATTGTAATTTCCTATTTTATCAAGAAAATTAGCTTTATTAGTTAAATCAGGGATATATCTTGGATCTGTAGCTAAAGCCTTGTCATAGTAAGCAACAGCTTCTGTATGATTCCCCAAGTTATCAAGAGCATATCCTTTACCAATCATTGCAAGAACATGCCTTGGGTCTGAAGCTAAAGCTTTGTCAAAGTAAACAAGAGACTGTGTAAAGTTTCCTAGTGCCTCAAGAGCATTAGCCTTATCATATAGTGCAAAAGCATGGTTTGGATCTATTACTAAAGCCTTGTCATAGAAACCGAGGGCTTTTGTATAATTTCCTAAATGATAAAAAGATACTCCTTTGTCATCTAGTGCATCAGCATTCTTTGGATCTATAGCTAGCACTTT
>DASUZI010000310.1:0-6005 GCA_036376955.1 Nitrososphaeraceae archaeon | reverse complement strand
TGTTCAAGTGCTGTGTTGTATACTCTCATATTTGATG
The DNA here is from genome assembly GCA_036376955.1 of Nitrososphaeraceae archaeon. Lineage (GTDB taxonomy): Archaea > Thermoproteota > Nitrososphaeria > Nitrososphaerales > Nitrososphaeraceae > TH1177. The sequence continues at coordinate 5,968 of DASUZI010000310.1, read as the reverse complement.
CTAGAGCATTGTTTATTAGATTGCTAGTATTTAATAAGTAACTTGTAAAGTTATTTACCATTCCTGCGTAATTTTCTGCGATTTTTTGTGGATTATACAAATTCCATACACTATTACTATTATTATCTACTTGTGATTGAAAAGAGCCTATTACTTGTTTTTGTGCTTCGATACAGTCAGAAGCAATATCTCTTATAGTATGAATAGTTTGTTCTTGATACTCAGCAATACGTTGTGAATATCTTGGAATCTCTCGTGTAGCTTCATCGGTTGTTCTTTTAACGTTATTTAAGGTGTTGTCTAGTGTCTTGTTTATTGCCTCTTGTTGTTGATTTAGGGTGTTATTTGTTCTTTCGTTAAAATTATTGTTATCATTGTTATATTTAGTTGTATTTTTTGCTTCATTTACAGCTATATTTTCTTGTACTTGTATATTTTCTTTTGCTGACATGTATGTATATACGTTACTAAGATATATAACCTTATGTATTAATGACTATGGCACAGTCATGTTTATTTATTTATAATCAATCAATCTCTTTATTAGTTTAATTTGAGGTAATATATTAAGAATTAGATAAACAACAACGAGAGAAGACAAAGAAGATAAATAATAAACTGATGTGAATGAAACTTAAATATATTATTCTAAATAATCAATATCAAATACTACATCTATATATGGCTTATTAGTATTACGTTAATGTAACCAAAACTAATTATATTTATGCATAATAAAGATGGTTTGTGGAATAGCATTCCATATGAACTAAAAATGTAAAGGAGAAATAGAATGCTATGATAAATTGAATGAACTTTATCCTAAATATCCAATTATAATTTATAATCATGCTTTAAGATACAAAGAAAGGGCTACAGAAGATTGCATCAACCATTAAAGTGAAATAACTAAGAAATATCAACAATAGTATAACCTTTGTTAAAAGATTTTGTTTTGGTGAATGTATTATCTTATCATAAATTATTTATTTAAATTTATCGGGATATCTCCATAATTAATGGAAAGTAAATGTTAACTATGTAATTAATTGATAAGAGACGGATTCTGTAGGGAAAAATACAATTTATTATATTTAGTTATATTTTTTTCATTAAATTTTGGTTCATTTATAGATATGTTTTCGGTATTTTTTGTATTTTCTTTTGCTGGCATAATATATATAAGTTACTATGGTATTTATACTTATGCAATTATGTCTTTCAGATAGTCATATTATGTATGTTTTAGCTATTTATATATAATTTGAAGTGATATATTGATAATAACAACAATAACAAGCAGAATGTTTAGGTATTATAGATAAATGGGAGTATTACCGACAGCGGTTCTAAAAGTGGAGTCTAATGTAGATTCTACTACCATGTATTTAGCTTTTATTGTTAGAAACTTATTTAAAATTATTTAACCTCTAAACAAAAGAACTAGGAATACAATAAAAATGGTTAGTTTAGTGCTTATTAAACAGTTACCGTTAGTGGCTTTTCTTCTTGGTTAGATTGTTTTTCTTTTTCAAGTTTTTTATTAGATGTTACTTCTTTTTCAGGAATTTCATATCCTTCACACATAGTATTTATTTCATAGCTTTCATTTTTTATAAAGGTTTGAGGGAAATTATCCAACTAAAAAACTGAAAATAAAATTAAACGCTGAAAAATAATTAATGAATTTTAAAGTGAACATGACAATATCTCAGTGATAAGTATTGCTATGGACCCAACTGATGTTATGCTGCATTATGAGGAATAATTAATCCATTATTAAAAAAATGTTGGACAGGTTTTTACCTTCTAAATAAATATAGTAAACATCCTAACAATGTTTTTCCAATCCAAATATCAAATAATGCTGAAAGTAAATTCATTTTTATCTAATTTATCGATATAGCACATGTTATTTATGTATTAAGCAAATTATTGATTGTTTGTTCTAATAATTAAGGTTTTTTATTATATGCTCCTCGATAGCAGGTGGGTCCCGAGAAAACTACCGGCCTCGGGGAGTAGTGCCCTGGTCTAATCGGTGAACATGTAACAAGACTGCATATCAGGCTGGCATTTGGTTCATTTTTAAATGGATGTTCATTTAACCAATCTCGAACAAAGGGAAATGAAAGTGTAAGCAAAATCGGACCACTACCAGTTTTTGCTTCATGTGGTATTACTCCTTCTCCATAATTTTCTCGTAACCTTATATGTTTTATTTTTAATAAGCTTATTTCGTTATTTCTGGCATCTAAGTCCCACATTAATGTTATTGCTCCTTTGTTTCTCTTGTATGGTTCATATTTTAAAATAGAGAGCAATTCATCCCTATCCCAAATTTCACTTTCTACATATGGAGATATTCTCTTTGTTTTCTTATTCTTAATTTTAAGAAATTCAGGAGTTTCCCAATAATCTTTATCTATTTCTTTATTTTTGTTGTATAACCATCTATAAAATAATTTTATTCTTACCAGATAATGATTCCAACTAGTAATCCATCTCTTTTCTGGGTCTTTTGATGAATCCTTTATTTTTGTTTCTAAGAATGAAAGAATTTGTTCTTTCTTATTAATATCGTAAAAACTCGTATTGGAATCAAAATAGTTGGAAAACTCAATCATAACAATCAAGTTATTATTCTGATGTCTTTCCGATGAGCCATTATTTTTCATGTAAAATAGAAATTCATTTAATGTTATTCTGTTAGAAGAATTAGGTAAACTCTGAATTTTCTCTATAGTTGTAGATAACTTGGCTACCATTTTGGACTAATCCCTCTTCCTTTAAGATTGATTTTCATTCTCAATTATATGAACCCATATATACAACGGGCTCAGAGGTTTCCATTGTGATATTAATTCTAAAAATGGACTCATTAAGTTATGAATACTAATAATTATTAAAGATTTTCATTTTGTAATCAATTTTAATTAATCAGTACCTAAAGTATAAGACCTCTAAAAAAGTGATTATCTTTTGTCTATTGATACTAAACTTATAATTACATAATATATAATTTAGACAAATTATAGTTTTTTTATTTAAATAGTCTGGTACATATTGATTTTACAGTATTATCATATCATAATTAGTTAAGTGACTTTACACAGGCTTTACAAATCAAATAAAATAAAAGGCAACGAATCTATTTCATGTAATATGGTATTAGAAATATTCATAATGTGGGGATGTGTCGACTTGAAAGATTGTTTCAGTGCAGGAGATTTATCCAATATTGCTTCTACTTATATAGGTATTATAATAGGAGCATTAATCGGGGGCTTTATCAGTTGGTTGATATACAATAGACAAGAGAAAACTGCAGTTATACAAAAGGAAATACAAGGCCACATATTAAACTTAGAAGAAAAGCATGAAATTAGTCTAGAAAAGCACGAAAATATTTTAGAAAAGATACAAATAGTTGAGCAAAATCATGAAGAAATATTAAAAAATATTTTTACGTTAGATAAGAAAATAAATTCATTTTTAGAAAATAAATAATAATAATTTCGAAGAGAATTAATTTTATTTCTTTCTCATTAATTTTTTAACTAACTATAATAGTAAAATAACTCTTATTACAATCGAAATTTACTTATTAAATATACACAGATATGTCAGAAGGAGATCATCATGTAACTAATAATACTACGAAATTCCTGTATGCTTTTACCCAAAAGGTATTGAATTCTAATAAGTCTATAAGATGGGTAGCAATAACTGATCAAGATGGGATTATTCTAAATGAACAAAATAGAGAAGGATTTGATTCCCTTCTTACCCAACAAGAGAACCAGGAATCTGCAATAAATACAATAATTAGACAAAAAACAAGGACTAAATTTGAACCAAAAATAGGAAAATTAAATTATGCACTTGGAAGATATCAAAAATTGAGTAGATGTTTGATTCCAATCAATGAGAATTATTATTTGATATTAACTATGGATTTCGATCAATATAATTTTGATAAAATAATAATTGAAAGAATCATTCCCTTAATTAAAGAGAATAATGAGAATTTCTAAATATGACAATTAAATTTCTCATTAACTGGTGGATTAGATCCTAGGCTACCGAAAAATATTATAGTCGGACTAAAAAATAAATTTCCTATTATCTCATACTTTCCACTTATAGCAACATCACCCGGTAAACATAATGCTGTAGTGTTACCATTGCTGGGTGTTAATGGAGATATGTTTCCAATTATTGAATAATAATTAGTTCCATTGATGTTTGTTAATCCCGATGAACCTTGTTTTCCATTAATTCCATTCAATCCTGGTGCTCCTTGTGCTCCATCCATTCCATCTTCACCTGGTTGACCTGTTGCACCTGTTCCTAAAGTTAATCCTCTTTCACCTTGAATCCCGGGTGGACTTTGTGGACCTATTTCACCTGTATCTCCTTTCGGACCTGTAGGACCAAGAATTGATTGTATGTTATTTACTTGATCCTGTAGTAATGTCTAATCATTTCTTAAACTATCGATCTGTTGTTGCAGTTGGCTTGATGTTGGGTCAGTAGGTGAAGGTGGTGGAAGCGGTGGTGTGTTTATCGTTAAAACAGTAATTGAACCATTGCAACTGGCTGTATCTCCATTTTCATCAATACCAAATACAGAACAAGTTGCAGGCAATGCTTCATTCCTATGTATAGTGAAAGATACATCACGTGAATCACTTGAATCACTGTTCCTTACTGTTACTGGATCTGGAGAAAATATTGTTGTAAAGGATAAGTTCCTCCTTGAAAAGAAAGGTTTACAGCATCAAGAGTTTCAATAAAACCAAAAGATGAAGATACACGTATGGATTTGGAGAGATTGATGGAGTATCACTATATATAACAATTGTTTGCGGACATAGAATCCTATTTAAATCAGAATAGATGTTATTAGGATTTAACAAGGTTAGAGGGAGAATAAGAATTATTAGAAGAAAAATTAATGATCTATGTATTGCACTGCTAGACATTAAGTTACTATTTTTAGAATTAATAATTATAATTTCTACAAAGGAGTATCTCATGTTCATACATAATTATTTAATAATAATATGTTAAAGTTTCATTTTATAGAACTTGCGATAATTGGAATGAAGAAAATTTAGTTTACTGGTCAAAAAATTAATAATTTTTTATTATTTTTATTATATTATATTTGGTTTGTTTACTTATTTATGACTTTGTAGTTTATCTAATATACATCAAGATAAGAATCTTCTAGAACAAAAGTGTTCAGACTCCTAACACTAATGTTCAGAATATTGTCATGGTTTTCAAGTGCGACAGGTGTCGCAGTTTTGTTCTGTAACTTTGTTTTATTCTGTTTACTTGTATCTATAAAATATAATAACAACGATAATACTCTTTTTACTTCTTCCTGATAAAGTTATTATGAGTTAAAATGAGTGATTTACCGTATAATAATAATCCAAAGGATGAATGTTTTTTTTGTTCACATATATACACTTTTCATTCCTCTTCTTCTGATAATAATATTCAAAAAGGTAGAAGTATTGAAAGTAAAAAGGATCTTCATGATGATATCCCTATTAATAGATGTAGTTTTGTTAATATTTTTGATAAAAGTTCTTGTAAATGTCCAGGATTTAGATCATCATTATCATCATCAACAATTACAAACTAGGGGACAACTGTGAAGTAATTCATGTGGACGGCATGATATATCCAGCCATTGCATGAAAAGATTTATCTTTTAAGAGGACAATATTTCAAAAATAGTGCATTTTCCTGGTGATCCCAAATATTTCCCTGAATTGCAAATGATATTTTGTCTAATAATATCTATTGTTGGTGCCCTGTCATTGCATATTTGCTTGATTTGGGAAGTTCTCTGGTAATTTTTTTCCAGTGGATAGGAATCTCAGTCATTTCGCAAAATAATTTTATTGTTTTTACAAAATTACTAAGAGTTCCTCCTGTAATTTCTGTC
>DASUZI010000309.1:0-4742 GCA_036376955.1 Nitrososphaeraceae archaeon | reverse complement strand
TTTCGCTTAATTCAATTACTTTAAACAGAGTCAGTTATTATTAAATGGGTTTAGAAATTAAATTATCATATTTATGAAAAATAACTCATATCGGCTCTGTAGAAACCATCATAGCTAGCAACATTCTACCATCAATTATTGAACAAACAACAATCCAAATATGTTAGACTAGCAGATCAACTATTACGTATTCTCAAACATTGCAGAATTCCATTATCCTTGCATAGAAAGAGCAACCACATTTACACAGTAGGTCAACACATAGGCCTAATTACAATAAGACCGTATGAAGGAAAGAGTTATCGAATGTTTACAGACTGGCTTGTTGAAGCATATTATTTGAGATTATTTTTACAACTCTCCAAATACCACATTATACAACATTACAGAAATTTACAGATAGAATCAACATAATGGTACTCGGAAAGATAATCTCATCTTTTATCCTCTTTACAGGTACAAGACACATATTTGCTGGAATAGATTCAACTGGATTCAAAATAACACATGCATCAGACTACTATACTAGCAGAGCAAAACTACGAAGGAAGAAATATGCTAAATTGTCAATTGGGGAAGATGTATTACAACAAATCGTCTGTTCTATAAAGATAAGGCGAGCTCCAACAAGACATGATAACATAGATTTTAGTCCATTAATAACAGGAATATCAAAAATAAAACCATTATCGATAGGTGTTACAAATTTTTCTGAACTATAAAATTGTGCCAAAATCAGTTCACACTCCTCTGAGCCCGATTTGATAACCATGCTTTAATTTTGACCCAACCAATATAATATATCAAAAATTGGATCAGTTAAGTTCTATGACACTATTGGATTAGGAAAATCCTCTGCAGATGTTTATGTATGTATTAAAGGCTCCAAAATCAAAAAGACAGTATAATAATCATCGAATACTTTAATCTGATTTTGTTGAATGATTAACTGCTTTGAAATATTTAACTAACCAAGTATTCTCATCAGGAACTTTATAATATTCATATTAAAACTTGTTTTTGTGTAATAAACCAAAAAAATCTAATGAACGATCAACTTTCCGGTCATATTAAAATGAAAAATATGGTAGGAGATAAGGTTCCATCATAATCTGAAAATATAGCAGAGAATTTCATATGAGAAATATTACGAATATTATATTTGGAATTTACTATTAATTATCCAAAAAATTTTATAATTAAATATTTAAACATTTTATTTCTTTTGCAAATTTCTATTTTTCATCTTTTTATAGACTATATGTTCTATTAGAGTTATTGCTATTTATAATGATTCTATCGCTATTAGAGATATAAATCCAACAAAATTATAGTGTCCACATACCTATTTACTTATTTGTATAGATATTTAATTTTTTGATTCAAGATAGTTTATGACATCTAAGGCAGCTTTGCATCCGGAGCCAGCAGCGGTAACAGCTTGTCTATACCTGTAATCATATACATCTCCAGCAACGAAAACTCCCTCAATGTTGGTTTTACTTTCTTCATACTTTTTTATATATCCCCTTTCATCAAGTTCTATTTGTCCCTTGAACAAATCTGTATTGGGTTTATGCCCAATTGCTACAAACACTCCATCAGTTCTGATGTCTGAGGTTTGTTCTGTAATTATATTTTTAACTCGTACACTTTTTACCTTATTATCACCAATTATATCCTCGACTACGGTATTCCAAAGAAAAGATATTTTCTTATTTCTAAATGCTTTCTGTTGCATTATTGCCGATGCATTTAATTTATCTCGTCTATGAATAACCATAACACTATTTGTAAATTTTATCAAGAATAATGCTTCTTCCATAGCAGTATCTCCACCACCTACTACTACAACATCTTTTCCTTTAAAGAAGAAGCCATCACATGTAGCACATGATGAAACTCCTCTTCCCCTTAATCTCTGCTCTGATTCTAATCCAAGCCATATAGCTGAAGCTCCAGTAGCAATAATGACAGAATCTGCAAAATATTCTTCAATATTGTTATCCGAGTTGGAACATCTTATCCGAAATAGTTTTGATGAAAAATCAACAGATGAAATCGCATTATCCACAAACCGAGTACCAAATCTCTGGGCTTGTTTTCTCATTTTTTCCATTAAAGTAGGGCCTAATATAGGTTCATCAAAACCTGGATAATTCTCAACTTCCGTAGTATACATCAATTGACCGCCTGGTTCATGCCCTGATATAACTAGAGGTTCTATCCCACCTCTCGCAGCATATATAGAAGCAGTTAATCCTGCCGGTCCAGAACCAATTATTACAAGTTTATTATGAATTTTCATTATTATTATAATCACCTCTCCAATTACTTCTTTTTGAATTTAATTGTTAAATATTTAAAATATATGTGATGAGATTTTTTTGAAAAAGTTTTAATAATTAATTTTGATCAAGACCATTTTATCATCCACTGAACTAAATTTAGTATTGATTCTACCAATTCTTGACCTTTCTTAGTCATTTTATATTCTACTCTTGGTGGAATTTCATTATATGCTTGCCTTTCGAGTATGCCATCCTTCTCAAGTTCTTTTAATCTACGAGCAAGAGTTTTACTACTAATACCTTTCATCAATTCTCTGAATTGTTTATATCTTACAGGATTAGTTGTACAACATAAAGGAATTAGCATTTCAAATGTCCCTCTTTTTGTCACCAAGTTTCGAAGTTTTGTTGTCTGTAACATTAGTTTTTGAGAATCATATCCTTCAAAATTGCAACTATTATCGTATATAGATAATTTGTTTACTTTTTGTCTCTTTGTTTCCTTCATTACACTTTGTGTAATATAGTCATCTTGACAATTTAAATAGTTTCCTTAGTAAACATAACTATGGAAAAAGAAATACTCAAAGAAAAAATAAAGGAGAATTATGGTAAAATTGCTCTAAATGGTAATCTTGATTCTTGTTGTGGTCCACAGGAAAGTTGTGATACTACTATTATTTCTAAAAAACAAATGTCATCTATTATTGGATATAAGGATATTGAATTAAAATCAATTCCAGAAGGATCAATTCTGGGATTGGGATGTGGAGCACCATTGAACTTTGCCGATTTGAAAGAAGATGAAACTTTAGTTGACTTGGGTTCGGGTGCTGGAATTGACGCATTCTTGGCTTCTAAACTGGTAGGTAAAGGAGGCAAAGTTATAGGAATTGATATGACTGATGAGATGTTAGAAAAAGCAAGAAAATCATCCATTGCTAATAACTATAAAAATGTAGAATTTAGAAAAGGAGACATAGAAGAGAAAATCCCTGTTGACGATAATTCGGTAGATATTGTAATAAGTAATTGTGTTATTAACTTGACCTCTAATAAGACAAATACTTTTAAAGAAATTTATCATATATTGAAAAAAAATGGAACAGCAAGAATGATAATATCTGATCTAATAACGACTAAAGAAATTGGTAAAGATGATATTAACATTAATGACTGGTGTAGTTGTATAGATGGTGCATTAACAAAAGAAAATTATTTACAAAGCATTAAAGATGCTGGATTTCATAAGATCGAGATATTAAATGAAAAAACCTACATGGATGAAAACCATTTTAATGATGGAAGGAAAATTCTCAGTGTAATAGTTAAAGCAATAACAAATTAGGTGTGTAGTATAATCATGAAATTTTTTGGAAAATCCAAAACAAGTAGTAACAGCAACAAATATTCTAAAACAATTCTCTTTGTATGTGTTGAAAATGCTGGAAGAAGTCAAATGGCTGAGGGATTCTTTAAAAAGTATACGGGGAAATGAAGCTAATTTAGGTGCTAATGCTCCTAACTATACTAATTATTCTGTTTATGTTATTGTTGGAATTGAAATATTAGCATCTGCTTTACTTATGCTAGTAATATTGATAGTAGTATATACAAAGGGAGCAAAGAAATTTGGCGGAATAGCGATTGGTGCTATAGTGGGTTTAAATATCTTTTTGTTTGGTTTAATCTCTAGTGCTTCAATGAATCCTACTCGTTCTTTGGCACCTGCTGTTGTGTCTGGTTATTATGTTGATTTGTGGCTTTATCTTACTGCACCATCTATTGGAACTTTAATAGTAGCATTCCTGTTAAAGAGTAAATTTTAAGCCTATTCTAGTAATATAATCTAAAACCTGAGATCATTATTTACTTTTGAGTTTTACAAATAACAATTAAGTTATCATAAAAATAGTATAAATTGGTTATTAGTTACTTCTTTCTAACAATTACTACCATCTTATTATTATGTATTTCAAGATATTACAATATTTATTAGTAGGCATCGACAAAATTAGGTCTAAACAATTTTTAAAAATTTTAAGGTAAAACGGAAGACTCATGGACCTATCAGTAAATACATTATTATCAATTTTTCCTGATTTTTTTACATCTAAAATTTTTTGTGAGTCAGAATGATTAACAACTACTTTAACTCTTTTTCTTACTAAATTAAAAAACTTTCAATAACTATCAATAAATTTCCAAATTCATTATTGTGGTGTTTTATTCTAAAATATTCAGTATGGCAAGCTAAAAGAGAGACATATAGGTGACCTCTCTGCTGCTTTTGTATAAAAAACAAAGAATTGAAAATAATAATTATTAAAAATTAATTAAATGATGTATACACACTACTTTATAACTAATACTGGACAATGTGTATATGTTACAATCCCAGCAGCTACACTCCCAAGAAGCATTTTCTTGAAACCTGTTCTTCCTCTTGTT
>DASUZI010000308.1:0-2789 GCA_036376955.1 Nitrososphaeraceae archaeon | reverse complement strand
CCTCATATTTACTAAAATAAGATGGCTTAAATGATTATTTTTACAAATAGATATATTTTAAATATAAGTGTAGAATATATATAATTATGAAGGTAAGTAGGAAAGTAACCAGAAATGGTCCAGATGTTTACAGCTGGAGAGAAATGGTAAAAGGTTCTGTAATTGTAATTGGAGCATTCAGTGTTTTCTATGTATTCTTGATGTTTGTTACTGGCGGATTATAGGTAAAGTTTCTATTAATTTCCAATTTTTTATCTGATTAAGACTTGTAATACTTTGTTTTACTGACACTGTATTTATTTTATCTTGATTTTTTAGGTTTTAATTTTTATGATTTTATATTTTGAGTATTTTGAGAGGGCTAGGCAAGCCATTTGAATTATATTCCCTTTTTGTCATCGTTTAGAAAATAGATTGTTGCTAAATTTGTTACATCCTTGACAAATTCCTCCTTACTATGCTTAGTCGTTTTAAGCATTTGATAGAATAAATATTGTAAATTGTAAATTATCGATTCAATTTTATAGAACTTTAATTGTAATCTTTTAATAACCACATCGACAAAAATAACTAGATCCTAAATGTATATGTGTTAGTGTATTTGTATGAATGTATATATATTTTTATATGTTTTTATATTGAGTTACAATTAAAATAGAAGTTGTTTTACTCATTATTTTATTCCACAAATCCTATTATAATTTTGTGATCTATCATGTGAATTCAGATAAAATATATAAAATGATTAATATTTCCAATAGATAATTTTGTATACAAAACAACACTACTTAAAGTATTAAGAATGCTCAATGAATCATTATAAAGATTCTAATAATAAGTAACATATAATTCTATACTTTTGATAACATCTATTTATTTCTCTTCAAATCTTTTTCGCATTTCTTTTATTTGTTTTTCAAAGTTAATCAATTCAGCCGAATGATATTCAATGTCTAACTTTTTAGATAATATTCGTATGATTCTTCGTTCAATAATCCTTTTCCCTCCATCAATCGCAAATTGAAGAGCTTCACTAAGAGATTTTGGATCTTGAGACGTATTTTCTATTATGAAAGAATATTTATCTTCAATATAGTCTTGCACAATTTTAGAAACATCATCACCTAAAATTTTCATTCCTTCCTTTACTGCACTAGAATAAGCATTTTCAAATAATGCGATATTATCTTTTCTTAATCCATCACCATTGTTATTAACTTTTTGTATCATAAATTTCGTCTCTTATTTTATCATATTATTACTTTTTTTGGTTAACATTATTTTTATTTATATTATTATAATCTATTTCTAGATTTTTTTTAGTTTCTTCTTTTCTTTTTGTTCTTTCCATTGGTTCTTTATTCACTGTTTCAGTCTCGTATCTTTCAAATTCTGGTCTTTGCTTCTTTCCTTCCTCCTTTTGCTGTATCGATATTTCATTTTTAATTCGTAGTGGGGTTTGTTGGAATCAGTTGAAAAATCTTCTAATGTGTCCCCCCCAACATTCATAGTTCCTACAATGTCCAATCCATCATTAGAAAGATTAAATTCAAGTATGGAATTATCATGATAGGATCCTCTCATTTTTAATATAGTCATACTTCTTTTCACTTTAGATTTGGCTTCTATATATCGTAGAAGAATGATATTATGAAAGAGTGATGAAATACTTAAATCAACCAAATTCAAGCTGCTCGAAGGGGCCGTTCCAATGGTTATAATTGCAGTTAAATGGTATTTATGTATTAAACTTACAAGTCTTTTTATTATAACATACATTTCATTTTTGTAGGTGTGTTCAAATGACGTTAAGCTATCTATTACTATCCGCTTAGGTTTTATATTTGCGATTTGTTTATCTAACTTGTATAAGAATTCATCCACACTTTGATTCTCGATCAAGGTTGATATTATAAAGAGCTCTTTTTCTTTCCAATTATCTAAATTATAGTTAGAAATTCCTGGACATCTTTTTAATTCCTCGTATGTTTCTTCTAATGTACAATATAGACAACGTTCTCCATTAATAACCCCCTGAATTATAAATTCTAAAGCGAATGTTGTTTTTCCCAAACCCGAAGCACCAATAATGATGCTTGTTGTTCCCTCGAGAAAACCACCTCCTATTTTCTCATCAAGTCTTTTGATTCCAGTTTCAATTCTTTTATAATTACTAGAATGATTAAATTTTATAGATTGTTTAGGAAAGATTGTCATCCCATCCTCTTTTATAACGCAAATATGCGGCTCTCTATCGATAGAAGTAGTTCGCATTTTGATTACTTTTATTATAATAGGGCTAGCATTCGTATGACCATGTTCCATTTTTATAATTCCATCTGCAACGAATTCTTCAATTCCTGAACCAATGCTAACTGTTCCTATTGGAACTTCTCCTATAACTAATGTTGTTACACCTTGTGCCCGAAGCATTTTACCTAAGACTACATGCAATGCTATCCTCGCCTCGTTTGGGTTTATAAAAGCCTGAAGAATAGCAGAAAATGAATCAATAACTATTCTTTCAACATGGGTTTCTTTGATTGTAGCCAAAACTTCTTCTAATGCATCTTGAATTCCTTCCTGTGTCACGGCGGAAAAATCTAAAAAAGAAAACCTATTTTGCTTTTGGAATTCCCTGAATTTCATACCAAATCTTTCAGTATTATTATAAAAAGAATAATCTGCTTCAGAAAACGATACATATAGTCCATTTTCGTTGTTAATTAATCCGTTATAAAGAAAGTGTGAAGTCAGTACTGTCTTGCCAGTACCAGGATTACCTGCAA
>DASUZI010000307.1:0-2733 GCA_036376955.1 Nitrososphaeraceae archaeon | reverse complement strand
TTTCCTTTTAATATAAAATCTTGTTTAGAAAGATCGACATAACTTTTTCAATATTGAATGTCTGAGAAATTCAAAATAAAAAATGAATTAAAATTTGTTATTTTTGTTGTATCGAGAGTTGTGCAGTTATTGTTGGATCAGTGTTTGTATATAACGTATAATTTCCTGGAGATAAATTAGTTGCTACATATTCTATGAATCCTTTTGGTTGAATTTCCCCAGTATCAAATATTTTCCCTGTCATTGGGTCGTCAGGATTTTCACCATTGGTAAAAGAATGTGTCACTGTATCATTATTCAATATCAATATTTCTTCATTTTGTTTGACTGTTGTAAGTTGAGGATTAAATATTGTATTACCTTCTTTATCTTTAGTTATAGTAATTACAGCGGCTATAGGAGTAGAATCAGTGTCAGAAGAAGGAGAGAGAGTTTGAGCGTTGATGGATTGAAATGTCAATGCAGAACTAATAATAGTGGTGGCGATAAGCAAAGATAGAATTTTTTCATAATTATTCATTTCATTTACTTCCTAATTATTGAAATTATTTAATGTTTTAATTGCTTCGTTTGTGTGGTCAATTGCAGCTTGAAAATTACCTTCACCTACCATTTTAATTGCAGCTTCTACTCGTTTTTCTGCATTTACAATTTCTGGATTATCTTTCATTTTGTCTTCAATTATTCCTTCTGCATCAAATAATGATTTTTTGGCGCTTTTGTCCTGATTCCCTAATGTAGTTAATGTTTGATTCAAGAGTTTCAATTCTTTATCAAACCCATCATTTTTTTGAGCAAATGCAATATTATTTGGACTGGTTACTGCAAAAAGTGACAGACTTGTGACGATTGATGTTACTACTACTATTGTTACTGCTGCTAAAGATATATTTGTAAATGTTTTCATACTACAAATTATTTTTTTCTAAAATATATAAATAATCATGTAACTTAAGTATAGGTCAACTATGTTATATCAATACTTTTATTTTACTAAATTAGTTAATTACCAAAATAAAGATGAATGTTCAACATATTATAGTATACATATTAGCCGCAGTAGTTCTATCAACAGCAATAATATACTTTATTTTAGCACATAATGAATATACATCTCTAATAGAATTTGCTGCAGAAGGGTTAGATGGAGAAATATCCGAACTCCAAATAGAAATTGCTCTTTTCGCCGGGTCAGGTATAATTTATTTGGGATTATTAGGATGGATTTTGGTTAAGAAATTAAAAAGCATTGTACCATATTCAATATTGACAGGTATTTCTATGATATTGATAGCTACCTATATTGCCTCTCGAACTATAGGAGTTCCTGTTATTGGTATAGAATTCTATATTGGAAAATACGATATGCTAACAAAAGTATTACAGGTATTATAGTTACAATATCTGGATATCTCATATATCGAATAATAACTTTCAACGAGTCCAGAACACGAGAGGAGACTTTAAAAAGAAAAATATAAAGGAAATTAATTTTTTATTATTAATAAATCACTATGCTATTCTATTTATTATTACTTCTCCAATCTGCTACAATTACGTTAATCGCTCCATCGTCTTTAAGAGAATTGTTATGCGGATAACGTTCTCTGAATCCGATATATCCAGAATGGTTGTTTCCCCATCCTGATACGGTGCTATCTACAAATGGCTGATAAATTCCACTTGCATTCTTAAGTGGAGGTATTTCGGACATAACATTATGTTCCGTATAATGTTGAGGAAATGGTTCATCTTTGTTTAGACCTAGTAAACCTAATGGATTTTCATTTTCTGTTTTAACATATAAACCTTGAAGCAAATTGTCTTCAGGGTTATATAGATTATAAAAGTTATCCACTAAATTATCAATGGCAGTTCCAAACTGTGTATTTTTCGATACTGCTCTATCGCTAATTGCTGCTCCTATAAAATGTATAGAAGTGATACTATATGCTGAATTCCATGTTTGAGTATTATTTAAATTTATTAAGGCACTTTCAACTACTTTTGCACCTAAAGAATGTGCAATTATTCTTATTTTGCAATTTGGACACTTTGTTTTAAAGTCCAACAGAAATTTTGCAAGTTTTGGTCCATTCTGGTGTGCTATATATTTAGCAATATCCCAACCTGCTGGATTTATTGCAGTATTTGAATCCCAACTGAATCCTATTACTGGAATATCATATCCATTTGCATTCAATGATAATTTCGTTCTATCTATCTGTTCTTTAGCTGCAATCTGTCCTGCCCATACGCCATGAATATATACTGACAATTCATTATTAGTCGAAATGGGATTTCCATTTAATCCAGGAACGTTATTAGAGTAATAATCATTTGAATTATGGGACGAATTCAGTTGGCCTGTCTCAAGGCTAAAGTGATTACGAGTTGATAATATTGGAAGTCTCTTCAATATATTTAGAAGATTAGATGTAAAATGTGGATAATGGCGTCTGGTTAATAAGTCCTTGTAAGCAGACCAATTTTTCATAAGTGTAATTAAGCATATCCTTTAAATATATTTATCTAAATATAAAACTCAAGTAGTATACTTGTGCTTTAGTTTGATATTTTAATTTTCCATATTACATATACATATTACTAATATATAGTCGTAATCACAAAAAAAATAGAGTTTTTCATTTCAAGACCTTATTAAATATTACTTTTAGTATACTAGAATTAATAATGAAATATGTATAGAAATTTGCAATGACATCAATCAAT
>DASUZI010000306.1:0-3052 GCA_036376955.1 Nitrososphaeraceae archaeon | reverse complement strand
TCATCTAAAAAAGAATTTAATCTATTACTACAAAATAATTATAATTTAGTTTAATATAACAACTTGGCAATTTTTTTATTTGCTCATATGTTAATGTTTGTATAATTTAAGTTTGAATTGATTATAAATAATAATGACTGTGTCCTTGTGTTGGAGACAAAAATTGATTTACTTCTATAAATGAATAGATAATAAGAGATATCATTATGTTTAAACTTTGTTACTACATATAAAATATGTTAATGTTAACTTTGTTTACTCTTATTTATATAATGATTTAGCATATAAAAAACAAGAATGGAAAAGAATAGAAATGAAGGAAAAAATTTGATCGGATTTCTATCTTTAGCAAAAAACATTACTCTTTTACTTGTTACTTCACTAATAGGTATTGGATTGATCACTATATTGAATTCTGAAAATATCAATCTAATTCCTATATCAGAAAAAAATATAGCACACGCACAATTGGAGGATTCTACTGCAAGTGAAAATATAGTAGACTTGAAGGTATCAGAACGAAATAACAACTTTGTGTGGACATCTGTTAATGGTCAAGTCAATCCAACACTTAATCTAAAATCTGGTACTGATTACACTATTCAAGTTGAAAGCATGGACAATAATATCACTCATCAATTAATTATACAAAATGAAAGTGGAAAACAATTAACAAAATCAGATGAAATTTCAAACGGTCGAACAGATGATTTCACTTTTACATTTAGAGATATTGGAATATATCAATATCATTGTCAATATCACCCAGAAACAATGCATGGAAATATAGTTGTATCTTGACACTAAGTAATAAATGGTTTGAAAAATTTTTTTCTTTTCTACTCAAGTAATTCGAAACATAACGTTATTGTAAAGTAGATTAATTCTATTTCTAGCCCTAAATCAAATAATGTCAAAATGTTTAATAGTTGTATACAATTATTAAATACTATTTGCGATAGTATGAAAAATGATCTCACTACTACTTGATTCTTGTAATCACAATTCATTTCTTTGATTGATACCATTAATATATTATTTTGATAGAAAATACTGGTTGCTACAATATTCAATAAATTTTCAAAAATAGCAGAGTGAACTGTTATTCAATCCTGAAAGAAATAAGATTTATAATATTATTAATAAATAATAAATTATTCTTTGACTAAAGAAACGAATTTAATATCAAAAATAGCAAATACAGATTTTCCCATTCACAATATAATAGCACGCCGATGGAGTGCAAGAGCATTTTCAACTAAAACAGTAGAAAAATCAAAATTGCTTTCAATTTTAGAAGCTGCAAGATGGGCACCATCATCAAGAAATGAACAGCCTTGGCGTTACATAGTTTTTACTGATGACAATCCCGAAAAACTAGAAAAAGCAAGATCAGTTTTGTTGGAAATAAATAATTATGTTAAACTTGCTCCGATTTTAATCTGTGCTATAACAAAGAAGACTTATTCTGATAATGGAGTTTATAACAAACTACACTTTCACGATTTAGGTGCAGCAAATGAAAATATGTTTCTCGAATCATTTAATCAAGGCTTAATTATGCATGAAATGGGCGGTTTTGACAGAGAAAAAGCTAGAAAAGTTTTCAGTATTCCTGATGAATATGAAATTGGTATAATGATAGCAATAGGATATCAGGATTCTCATGAAATACTCCCTGAAAGATTTAGAGAAAAGATAAATTCTCCACGAGAACGAAAACCATTATCAGAAATAGCATTTCTTGAAGAAATAGGTAATGGATTGATATAGATACTCTATTAGAACATAGTGAAAAATATTATTACACTACTAGTACATATTTTTAACAAGAATTAATGTATCTGTCAAGTGTATTTTATGGTCCTAGCCATTTGTTCCCATCTGTTACTATAGATGGTATCAGAGATCATTAGTAATATTCTAACTAACTGAATTTTTAAAGTGCTAAAATTATAGAAAAAAGAATTGGATATGATAAAACATAACAATATTGCAAAAGAAATAGTTCAAAGAAAGAAATTATAAAAAATAGAACCTACCAACTAGAATTATCGGTAGAAATATAGGAATCTGGTATTAATTTAACTTTTCATAAAAAATAAAATTTTCTAAATATACAAATCACATTAATTAATAGATAATGCATTTGAATGACGCTCACAACTTTAGTTTGTGACGACAAATATCTTTTAATATTTTAACACAGTAGATTGTTAGTAAGTAAAAATGAAATGTTCCTCTTGTATTCAAAAATTAGTATATCTCAATCAACTAGAACATAATGAAAACCAGGTATTGATTGTCTATCAGTGCAGTAATTGTAAAACCAAATATATAGAATATAAAGCGACAAACGAATATCCTGATTAGAAATTTTCGATAAATTGAGAAAAACCAAGTTATATTATATATATTAATTAATATCGTTAGGACTTTTAACGACTTAATATTCATAATGCTATTTTTTCGGCGCCTCAAAATTTGGTGAATAGTATGGGGAAATATTAAATATTCTTTAATATTAATTTAGACTTTTCTGGGTCGTAACGTTTCTCTAGAAAAGCAACTAAGGTCCAAGTTTATTTATAACCTAACTGATCTTTATGACTGCTAATACTAAATTTTTAGGATAGGTATATTTTTAAGGATATATTTTCTAAATTTAATTTATTTAAAGGAGCATAACTAAGGCAAAGAATTATGTTGTCATAAGTAAAATGGTATTGTGGACATGCTTTTATACTCATTGTATACCAGTTGATTATGCCAAAATCCACGGGATTACAACTGGCTTTTTATGCACGAAAAAGTCTTCAAATGAGCTGTTCTACATTTTTTATTTGTTTATTTCAGTTGGAATCGGATATCCATTATCATTATTATCATAAACATCAACATCAACATCAACATCATAATCTCTACCATATTCTTGTGCTTTTACATTTGAAAAATTTCATTATCGAAATCATATCAACAAGAATAGATTCGACTTATTGCTGATTTGTACATAATATTTTAAATCAGTTATACTATAACTGAAGTGCTCAAA
>DASUZI010000305.1:0-2177 GCA_036376955.1 Nitrososphaeraceae archaeon | reverse complement strand
CAGGGTCACTATATAATAATGGTGGAAGAATAAACTTTGGTCCGGATAACGAGTTATATATTGCTACTGGTGATGCGTCTGATCCTGATTTAGCACAAAATCTCTCATCGCTGGCAGGTAAGATATTAAGAGTAAATTCAGATGGATCTATTCCTACGGATAATCCATTTAAAGATTCTCCTGTTTATTCATATGGACACAGAAATATCCAGGGAATTGCATGGCATCCTGAAACGAAACAAATGTATGTATCAGAACATGGCCCATCTGGATTTGATGAAATTAATTTAATATTTCCAGGAAAAAATTATGGATGGCCTATGGAAAAATGTGAAGGAACAAATACTACTGAAAAAGCTATTGTTTGTTTTAATCCCGCAATTGCACCTGCTGGTATAACATTTGCATCATCAGATAAACTAGGATATAAAAATGATCTGATCATAGCAACCCTTAAAGGTTCTCACCTTAGACAAATAGACTTAGAGTCAGGAGAACAAAATAATATATTAGTAGGTTATGGTCGACTTAGAGATGTAGTAGAATCTAATGATGGTGCGCTATATGTACTAACTAGCAATACAGATGGACGAGGACTTGTTCAAGCTAACGACGATAAAATTTTAAAAATACTTAAACCATAATCTTTTTGTGGACAAAAAAAACAACAAGAAAAGTAATAATAAAAACATCAAAAAATTTTATGAGTTAGATCATCACGAACGTTTAGAATTTTTGAAAAAAGAATCTCATCTAACTGATCAAGATTTAAAAATATTTCAAGATTTTCCAAAGAATTTTGGATTTAATAATGTCAACAACATGATTGAAAATGCAATTGGGTTTATACCAATTCCATTAGGAATTGCTACTAATTTTATTATAAATGGAAGAAAATATTTAATTCCAATGGCTATAGAAGAACCATCTGTTATTGCTGCTGCTAGTAAAGCCGCTAAAATTGCAAGTTTAAAAAATGGTTTCTTAGCTGAAGCAGACGATTCTATCATGATTGGACAAATCCAATTAGTTTCGAAAGGTAAAAAAAATAATAAAGACAAATTTTTTTATAAGGAAGAAAAAGAGAAAGTAAAAAAAATAATATTAGATAATAAAAAAAATTTATTGGAAATAGCAAATTCAAAAAGTAGATCTGTACAGGCTATTGATTTACAAATAAGGGAAATATCTGATGAAAGCGTAAACAAAATTGGCCATATGATAATAGTGGAGTTGATTATAGATACAAAAGATGCAATGGGAGCAAATGTAATCAATACAATGTGTGAATCAATTGCTCCAGTATTAGAAAAAATAACCGACTGCACAGTAATATTAAAAATTTTGTCAAATTATTCAACCAAAAGAATGGCTAGATGTAAAGCTATTTTCACTAAAGAATTAATTGGTGGCCCAGAAGGAGTGGAACGAATTTTATATGCATTTGCTTTCGCATATTCTGATACATATAGAGCTGTAACACATAACAAAGGTTTGATGAATGGAATTGATGGAATAGCTATTGCAACAGGACAGGACGTTAGAGCTATAGAAGCAGCTGCGCATGCATATGCTTCTAAAGATGGAAAATATAGATCTTTGACTAAATGGTATAAATCAGAAGAAGGAGATTTAGTTGGAGAAATTGAAATTCCATTGGCTATAGGAATTGTAGGTGGAATAACATCAGTACATCCGTATGTAAAAACTTGTTTGAAAGTATTGAATATAACGAAGGCTAAAGAACTGGCTTTAATAATGGTAGCAGTAGGTCTAGCTCAGAATTTTGCCGCAATTCGTGCCTTAGCAGACGAAGGGATTCAGAAAGGGCATATGAGACTACATGCGAGAAATATAGCTATAACTGCAGGAGCAACAGATGAAGCACAAATCAACTTCATCGCAAGCAAACTTATTCAAGAAAATAATGTTACTGTAAATAAGGCCAAAGAAATAATCGAATCAATTAATAAAAATGAAAATTAATAATAAGTAAATATATATCAGATAAGAAGAAAAATTTTTTGTTATAGTTATGACTCATATAGTAAAATTTGCTGTGCCTAAGGGGACTATTGAAGAAGCAACATTAAAGATTCTTGAAGAAGCATGGCAAAAAATAAGTGGTAAAGCACGAACTTATAGAATTAAATTAAGTGATCCATCTATAGAAGTTA
>DASUZI010000304.1:0-11472 GCA_036376955.1 Nitrososphaeraceae archaeon | reverse complement strand
ATCTCGTATTCTTATCATATCTCCTATTGTTAAATTCTTCTCCTTTTTGATTGGAAATGGTTCAAAATTTTCATAAAACCCATGATTATGAATATCATAACTTGAAAATTCATTAGGAAAATTATTATATTCAGGAGGATTTTGATAGTTATTGATTTCACCCATATTGTTTTCAGAATTCCTGAAATATCCTTTCTTTCTTGAGAATGGATATGAATAAGGATCTGATTTTTGCATGACCATATCATTATCTCGACTTTGATATACCTCGTGGATATCTTTCAAATGTCTTTCCAGATTCCATTGCCGAGTAAATTTCTTTTTACAAACTGTACATGTTTTATTTACCATTGAATTATATATGATCTTTAGAGTTTATATAAGAAAAATTATTAGAGTAACTCGGAGTAACTCGGAGTAACTCGGAGTAACTCGGAGTAACTCAGATGAATAATTATGGATAAAGTTTAGGAATCATTTTCAAAATAATATCTGCTTATTTAAATGAATTTGGCTAAAAAAAAGAATTGAAACTTAGGTTCTTTTTTATTTTAAGAAGCAGAAGGAGGAGTAGGTTTCTCTTTTTGATTCTCAAACATCCTTAGAATAGTATCGGAAACAGAACAGTTTAATCTTTCTTTTTCCTTCAGAATCTGTCTATAAGCGTCTAACGTTATATAAACAGGAATAGAACCGGTCCCTTCAAGTAAAGCTTTGACTCTATAAAGTCCATTTTCAATTCCTCTTTCAGCTATTTTCTTTAGCTTTACCTTGTCAATAAAACTTCCTAATGGTCCCATTGGCATATCATAATCTACAGTAATCCCTGTCTTTGTTACTTTTTCATCAATTTCTTCAAATTCAACTTCTATCTGCCATTTTTTGAAAGGTCCTTCAATCATTTTTGCTACAATTTTTCTATGTGGAATATAATCAATGGTTTCACAATCCCATTCTAATCTTTTTCCATCGAAATCTCCACTTATTCGAAAAATAGTCCCTACACCAAAGCCATTTTTAACCTCAATCGGAATAATATTAAGACCCATATTTTCTGGAAATTGATCAGCCATATGTTCAGGTCTTGCAAAATAAGTGAAAACTTCGCTAACAGGAGAGTTAATTGTCATAGACTTGCTGATGGTAGTCATTATCCTATCTTATGATGGTAATTCGTAAAGTGAATTTAAAGGTTTCCTAAACTAATCAATAAATTGAAAAATAGAATGAAATAACTAACCTAGTGTTACAGGTTAAACATTCAAAAGTCAAAAAATTAATTTTTTCTTTCCTTCATTGCCTTTAGACAAGGGGATTCGAGTTAACTATCTCATCTAAACACTTGATAATATCGTCTCTTGTAACATCTCGTGGATTGTTGTCCAAATGTCCTCTATCAGGCATAATAACATCTGCGGCTTCCTCTAACGGTTGTTTTAATTTCAGTGGTTCAAATTTCAATTTCTGACAAATTTTCTTAAACCTTTCATAAAAAATGGATTCGTTGAATTTATGTGCTACAGTTGTACAAGATGATAATGAGTACCCATGAGGCACACCTTCATTAGAAAATACATAAGAAAGTGCATGTCCAAGGGTTGTAGAGGAATTTCCAAAACCTATTCCTGATAACATTGCTCCATAAGGAAGCAAATCAGGTTTATCGTTTATTATAGCATCTTCCAAAATTTCAAAAGCTTCCTTGCAAAATAGTTTAGTAAATGGATTACTAAGTTTACTATCATATCCTTCTGATGCTTGAGCAGCTGCATCACAAGCTGAATTCCTCATTATGTTGAATGGTGTTCCGGGTAGGAAATATGGATCAACTATAGCTGCATCAGCCAAGAAAGCCTCATCTTGTAATAATTTTTTCTTGTGCTCAAAACTGATAACCGCATATGTTGTCATCTCAGCCCCCGTTCCAAAAGTTGTTGGAATAAGAATTTTAGGAATGCCAGTCAGTTTACTTAAATATTTACATAAATCCATCGAACTACCTCCACCTAGACCTATATATGCAGAAATATCCTTACCTTCGAATTCCTTCTTAATCTGTTCCACTGTTTCTATTGCCGGATCAGGAGTTGCCTTATCATATAGTTCATAATCTGTTATTCCCATGTAATCGATCCACTTGTTATAAATTTCCGGGGTTGTTGTAGTAATTATTAAAGATTTTTTTGGATATTCAAATTCTTGTGCAGCATTCTTTCCGAATGCTATCTTCTTAGGCATCATTACTTTCCACATAATACTCAAAAAGAAGAGATAAATTATTTAATTTAAATTTATAGTATTTTCTTGTATTAAAATGAGTCATAAAGCCCAATAAGTTAAGAAATACAACAGATAAATTGTCCGATTTTAAATTAATTATATATAGATTTAGGTTTTGTTAATAACTTTGATTATTATTGTTATTTGATCTTTATTATTCCCTCAGATAAAATTAAACTAAAAACTAAAAATACTTTAGTGAAGGTTCATATACGCTAAAAATTATTATTAAATCAAGATATTAGTATAATGATATTATTAATTTTAATTAGAGTTTAACACCAGTTAAATTTTTTTGATTCAAAAAGAATTAAAACAAAGAATATTAAAAATAACAATTGCAAGTGGAGATTAAAAAATAGACTGACTAGCTTAGGTCTATAGAAATTTCTGATGAAAGGTAAAAGAATATCTGATCAATTGTAGACTTGTTTAAAAGATTACATTATTAAATTTGCATATTCATACCTAAAATACAAAAAAAATATTATTTAATCAAGATTATAAGTCTCCAGAAAAAACATTGTAAAAAGTTTAAACATTTTGTAATAATTTTGAGTGTAGAGAATTAATTCTCTTTTTTACCTTAAATAAATTGAAGAGTGACTTTTAATCTCAATACATGTTATAAAAGAAAAAATAGTAATATCGCAAGGTTCTAGAATTGAAGATAAAAATGGAAATAAATATTATGGATAATTATGTTTTTTATAAAAGGAATTAATCAAAATAGAATATATATCATAGTCGATCTGGTTATAATGAATATTCTATCAACTGAATGTTAATAACATAATTATATTATTAATTGATTTATATTTTGCAGTCACTTTACAGGATTTTTCAGATATTTAGCTGTTCTCATTAACTTAATTGCATGGAAGTTTGAAATATTTTATATTATCAAGCTAAATATAATTCAAGGTTAATAAATATTGATTATATTTTGAACAAGTAATAGAGCAGGCTTAATAAAAAAGATTAATAAAATGAGGGAGTAATGAATGTGAATGATAAATATTAACCATACATGAAAATTTGGTTCAATTCTTCTTAAATAAAACTAGCGGTTCTTTATATTACGAAAGAAAAATATTATACTGGAATACCAGGATAAGAAAGCAATATGATTGTCATTTAACAATACTACATTACATAAGAAGATATCATGGTAAAGAAATAGTCAATTTAATTAATTCAAAGAATCATAAATAATTGACTAATGAATGTCGATCCCCTATATTTCTACTGGAAAAATATTCTAATATTATCTATCGAATCTTTATAATGAAAAATATTATTATTTTATTATAGCATGTCGTAGAATGACCAACTTTACTTTTATCATGTAATGCATTTCAATTTCAATTCAAATTAGTGAAAAAATATTCATTCCAATATTTCATAGTGGATAGTATAGAAAAAAAGTTCCTGAATTATTATGGATATTATCAATTATCTATAATTAAGACACAATTAAATAATAGCGCTCTAAGCTTAATCATTTCTATTTATTAAACATTATGAATGCGATCATAACATTACAAATGAAAAACAAGATTACAATATTTATCCTTGACATAGCATAAATCCCATCTGATTATTAAGGTATGATATTTTAATTTGAATATATTTTATTAGTAAATCACTTTTATAAAGTACATTTTAAGAAATTCACATTGTATTAAATGTGGACAAGTTATACTCAATTTTACAATAAATGTAAGTTGAAGAATTATCAAACCAGTATCCTAATTATTCTACAAATTTTCGTATGATGAATTGCTGAAAGTATACTGCATCTTATGATTAAAAACCCGATAGTAATTAAATAAATTATTAATTACAAGGGGAAATAAAAGTAATATTAAGATATGAATATATGTTTTTAATTATTCAGTTTTTAGTATGAGAACCTTTATTGCTGTAGACTGTAACAATAAAGAAAAAATATTGAACATACAGCAAATGATACGAACTTCTCTCCTTCATCTTAATGGAAATATCAAGCCTACGCTCCCAGAAAATCTGCATTTTACATTATTTTTCTTTGGAGATATTGATGATACAACTGTAGAAAGAATTAAACATAAAATAAATGAGATAAAATTTGAAGAATTTGAAATAAGCTACAAAAAAATAGGTGCATTTCCAACCTATAAACAACCAAAAGTTATTTGGATTGGTCTAGATGACAATAGTAAAAAGAAATTGAATTCACTCTTTGAATTAGTTAAATGTAAAATGGAACAAATAGGATTTAAACCTGATAAACAATTTAAACCACATCTAACCTTATTTCGAGTAAAGAGACCTATAGGAAATATTGAGGAATACTTAAGTAAACATAGTGATTTTATAGGAGGTTCTGAAATAATTGACAAGATCCATATCAAAAAAAGCGAACTTTTTCCTTCAGGTCCAGTTTACTCTAATATTTTAACAGTATTTGCAACAAACAAGATAGAAAATGAGAAATAATATTATTGAAAATAGGTTCGATGCGAAGAATATAGATTTAGAAATTGACAAAATAGCTGATAAAGTCTTGAAGCTAATTAAACCTTCATTTAAAGATTTAGAGATATTAAAATCTATAGAAAAAAAAATAAAAGATGAAATTTATAGTTACAAAATACCACAGATAGTAGATGTCAAAACTGGTGGTTCATTTGCAAAGGATACTAATCTAAAAAGAGATATGGATATAGATATTTTTATTTTAATAGATAGAAATACAAATGAGCGAGATTTTGAAAAGCTAGCACTGAATGTTGGTTTCAAATGTCTAAAAGAATATCATCCTATAACACGCTATTCTGAACATCCTTATGTAGAAGGATTTGTATCTCTCAACAACAATAACAGAGAACATGTCAGAATAAACCTGGTACCTTGTTATAACGTAGAAAAAGGCTTATGGAAGAGTTCTGCTGATAGGTCACAATTTCATACTGAATATATGAAGAAAAATCTCACATCTGATCAAAAAAATCAAATTCGGATATTAAAAGCCTTTTTAAAAGGAATTGGCATTTATGGAGCAGAATTATCAATTGCTGGATTTAGTGGTTACGTTACTGAGGTTTTAGTATTAAAATATGGTAATTTTAAAAATGTTATTAAAAATATTGCAACGATGAAAAACAAAGGTGAAGTAATTGCTATTGAGAATACTACTAATAACAATAATCTTAAATTTCAAAGTCCAATAATAATAATCGATCCTGTCGATTCCAATCGTAATTTAGGCACAGCAATATCTTCAGAAAGTTTATCAAGATTTATTTTTGGAGCGAGAGCTTTGCTGAAAAATCCATCTCTTGAATTTTTTAATATTAATAGTAATAAAAAACGGATCAGTTTAGACAAAAATCTACAGAAAGTTTCACAACTATTACCATATATTTTAGTTTTAGAATTTAAGTTTAAAATAAGAAGTTCTGATATAATTTGGGGACAATTAAAAAAATTAACAAAGTCCTTTGCACAGAGGTTAAATGATAAAGAGTTTGTAACAATAAAAAGTGAATGCTATATTTATAATACTAATTCTGCAATATTATTATTTTTCTTAAAATTTATAACCCTCTCACCCTTTCTTCAAAAAAAAGGTCCAAGTATATTTATGGAAAAAGAAGTTTTTCAATTTGTTAAAAAAAATAAAGAGACATCATCCATTATATGGATCCAAGATGATATGAGTCTTATGTGTCTAAAAAAAAGAGAAGATATTAATGCAGTCAAATTTTTGGATCGATCAATCAAATTAGAGAAACGCAATTTGGGAATCCCGAAAGGATTAATCGCTGATTTAGACAACGGATTCAAAATTTATAAAGTAAACAAAAATAGACTGAAAAATATACATACCCAGAAAATAATTCACGATTTTATATTTAAAGATATGATATTATTTGAAAGTGCCGATTAGTTCCCCAACAATAGCCAAGTTAATTTCATATCCAAAATTGGATCAGCATGAATATAACAGGAGAATGAGTGATTTAAACAAAATTGGTATTAAAGATGCTATCTTGGAAGGTCCTACTAGAGTGTGTGAATTAAATATTTTAGGAAAAGGACATTCAGGCATAGTGTTGAAAGTTAATCCATATTCTGAAAAATCTATGGCATTAAAAATAAGAAGAGTAGATTCTCGTAGGAAAGACTCGTTGAATGAGGTTAATAATCAAAAATTAGCCAACCTCGCAGGAATAGGGCCGAAAGTTATTGACAATACCAAGGATTTGATTTTAATGGAATTAATACCAGGTAGAGGGATCTCTGATTGGCTCGACGATCCTTCCAATTTGAACCCTGAAAATAGTAAAATTATCTTAAATATAGTATATGAAATATTAGAGCAGTGTTATAGACTAGATGTTCTAAATCTAGACCATGGAGAATTAACTCGTATTGATAATCATATAATGATCACTGAATATAATCATATACACATTATAGATTTTGAAAGTTCATCTACTAAAAGAAAACCCTCCAATGTCACTTCATCTAGCCAAGCCTTATTTTTGAGCGGTGGATCAATTTCAAAAATAATTTGTAGATTTATTGAAATCAAAGATCGCAAATTTTTATTGAATCATTTAAAAAACTACAAGGAAAAAAAAAGTAGACAAAATTTTGAGGACATACTCTCTCTAGTTACTGAAAAAAAGATAGATATAAAAAAAAACTCTAGTACTGCAATTAGATAAATTAAGTAAAAATTAGTATATTATTCGAAATTCTCTTATTACAGGAAATATTTTATTGTAATCAAAATGACTGAAAAAAGCGGTTCTATAGAATCTTCTAACGATACTATTCCCTTCCCTACATTAACAATATTATACTTGCCAGCAGAAGCCTCAGAAGTTGTTGAAGAAGTTAGTCAAAAATATTATAATATGACTGCAGAAGACTGTGTTGGGTATTTTCATGACGGGATAAAACGAGAATACAAGAAGATCACAATATGGAGCCAAGGAATTGACAGTTTATGGTTTAATGCTATTATAGCACGAATCAAAGAAGTTGCCAAGGTAGAACAAGTACCTATTGTATCTGGCGGAATAATGTACTCAATATAAACCGTTAAGAAAATTTTTTCATTTATTCCTATTGTTATTTATAAATTTAATATTTCGTTATTCAATAACTTAATAAAATTATATAACTGAACAAATTATATAAAATAAGATGGAGAAGTTAGCAACAACAACCACAGTATTCAAAATCAAACAGCTAGTAGATAATGGTTCAAATGTTACTCTCTCTTTGAGTGAAGATGTGGAATTAGAAACAGTTTCACAACAACAAATGATTTTGGAAGCAGTAGATAGAACCGTAACAGATGATGAAGTAAAACAACAAATTAAACCTTTACTGGAAGCTATTTTAAGATCACAACCACAGACCGTTATCAAAACA
This sequence comes from Nitrososphaeraceae archaeon, assembly GCA_036376955.1. Taxonomy (GTDB): domain Archaea; phylum Thermoproteota; class Nitrososphaeria; order Nitrososphaerales; family Nitrososphaeraceae; genus TH1177. The sequence continues at coordinate 3,759 of DASUZI010000304.1, read as the reverse complement.
TATCCAAAAACTCTCATTCAAATAACCATGCCCAAGAGGAGATATGAAATGATGGGAAATCCTCAAGTTGGCGAAACTCTCCAAGTAGATATAAAGAAATAAATTTTAATAATATTATAATATAATATCTAAATTTCATGATAATTACGTCGCAAACAGCAATTATCCATCTTAAATTTCAATAAAATCATATTATATATTTATTAATAATATGAACGGTGCAAACCAAAAAATTTGATATTGTTATTATAGGTGGAGGCATCTTAGGAGTATCAATAGGGTATTTTTTAAGTGTAAATTCTGATGCAACAGTTTTGATAATAGAACGTGAAAAAATTGTATCAAGCCATACTAGTTCTAGGAACACAGGTAAGGTACACGCACCATTCTTATACGACCCAATAAAAAAAAAAATTTTTGCAAAAATATCATTTTTAGGGTACAACATGTGGGAAACATATTCAAATAAAAAAAAAATTCAATTTAAACAAGATGGAGTTCTAGAGATTGCAAAACAAGATAAAGATATCAAAATTTTGAAAAAATATGTAGAATGGGGGATAAAAAATGGTTTAGAAGAAAAGGACATACTCTTTTTAAATGAACAGCAAACAAAAGCGATTGAACCAAATCTACGATGTCATGGATCAATATATTGTAAAAGAGATGCAAGTGTTGACTATGGGCTATTGACGACGTCATTAAAAAATGATTATCTTGTTGCTGGAGGAAAGTTACTTAATTTGCATAGAGTAATAGGAATCAAAAATCAGAAGGATAGTTGTTTAATTGAAATAGTTACAATAAATAAAGAGAGAAAAATTATTGATTCAAAATATATTATTAATACAGCTGGTGGACATTCACTTGATATTGCGCATCAATTTGAAGTTGGACTAGATTTATTTGATTTACATTTTAGAGGAGAATATTGGTTGGCCCCTCAAGAATACGAAAAACTTACGTCTCGTAGTATTTATTCAGTACCTAAGCAACAAAATTTTCCATTTTTAGATCCTCACTGGATTATAAAATCAGATGGACACTGTGAAATTGGACCAAACGCTGTTCCAGTCTTTGGGCCATATTCCTACGATTTAATTGATAATTTGAAAAATGTTATACCTAAAACAAGAGAAATTTTTTATAAGAAAGGTTTATGGGCTCTTTTTACCAATAGAGAATTCTTATCGTTGTTAACCAATGAAATTGCTGGCTCCTTATCAAAACGTGTTATGATTCAAAGAGTTAAACAATTTTTACCTGCTTTGGATACAAAAAAATTTAACACAAGAGGTACAGCTGGAATTAGGTCGCTACTCGTAAACGAAAAAGGAAACTTTATTCCAGATACCTTATTGTTAAAGAATTCTTTATCACTGCATATTTTAAATTATAATTCACCTGGTGCAACAGGAGCTTTACCTCTTTCAGCAATGATAGTTCAAGAATTAGCAAATGAGCACGTCGTAAATAAAGTTACCAAAAATAACCAATTATGGAATATTGAAGATATTTATTCTAAAATCAAGCTTTGATGTTATAATTTAGTAACAATTAAGAAAATATACATAATTCGGATTTATTTTTTTGAACAAAAGAAGCGAGCAATATCAATATATTATCTTTGTTATTTAATCTAGTAAGTTGGTTACTCAAATTTTAAAATGAAAATTCGGTAGGGGTTGTGGTCTAGTTTGGTAGGATACCAGCCTCGGGCGCTGGGGATCGTCGGTTCAAATCCGGCCAACCCCATTCTTAATTCTTGTAAGGTTTATTCAAATTATATCATATAGAATAAACAAGCAAAATTGAAATTAATTTTATGTGTTTAGAAGGTAGCATATACGTTTGTGGGAGTGATTATATAGGACATAAATTTTTAAAAATTTTATTGGGTAAAATGGGATTAAAATAACTACAATTGTGGCCTTTCCGTTCTTATGGTCCCAACATTCCTTGTAATTACAATTTTTTTCTTTAAATAGTAAACTTTATTCTCATTGTTGCTGTAGTAGTATAATTAGAAAAATAATAAAATAAGTGAATATAGCTTGATTCAATGATTACATATCAACCTCTTCAATTGATATGAATGATACCATTCCCCATTTATTAAATTACAAATAAGGTATTTACAGAATGAATGAGGTTCAAATATAAAAAATAATAACTAATTAATCTAATTTTTTAGCTATCTCGATCTCATATTCATTCTTGGTAAACCTTCTTTTGCTTCCGAATGGTTTGAAAGGTCTTCCTGCACCATGATAAAATTTGGAAAAGAATTCGACATAAATCAACCTAGCTCCCTGTATACCAGGTTCGAACACTCCAATGATAATATTAAAAATGTGACCAATCAAAAATATCATAACTCCTAATATACTGAGAGCTATTGAACTATCCAAAGATTTGAGGAAGATAAAATCAATTACATGAGCAAGGATAACTGATGCAAGCAATATTCCTACAATCCTAGTATAAGAAAGTATGTGACTAATTATTGATGGCAACTCCATAAGTGCTCTGACTCCCTCACCATAAAACATCATCCCTATTCCTCCAAACAGTAGCGCAAAATAACCAATTCCCTGAACATTCTGTAAGGGATTTATGTTTACATGATTTATCATTGCTAATCCTATCATAGCAATTCCCCAACCAAACAAGAGCCACCCAACTTTGCTAATTATGTGTTTTATCTGATGTTCCCTCATACTGTTAAGTATCCCAAGAACAAGCCCAAATGAAACCATCCCTAACCCAACATATCCACTAAATAGCAAAAGTTTGCGTAGTCCAAAAGTTCCAATAGGATTCAAGAATGCACCATCAGGTGGTAAGTTTAACCCGAAGTTGTTCAAATATGAAAACAGATACCCATTTAGGTGGAATCCGAAATATAGGTCAAAGCAAAACCCTAGTATAATAGCAATAATACACCCTGGAATCATAGCCTTCGCAAGCTTCACCATCTGTGAAGGACGTAAAATGGTTTTGGCGAATTTTCGTAGAAATTTTGGCATTATGGTAAAGTTGCGTTTTCTATGCTGCACCCTTCGGATTACCCACAAAGAAACAAAGAGTATCACCAAGCCGTACCCAACATCACCTATCATTAAACCGTAAAATATAGGAAAAATTAAACCAAAAATCAAGGTAGGGTCAAATTCGTTGCCTGAAGGTAAAGAATAGAATCTTACAAACGATTCAAAAACTTTGAACCTTTTTGGATTTGAAAGGAGTGTTGGAGGATTCTCTTTAGATTCCAGTTCATAAATAATAGTATTCTTGCTATACCTTGCAAATGCTGTTTTTATGTCATCGATCTTTGATCTTGGAATCCATCCTTCTAATGCAAATGCATCATTAGTAGATCCGATCTCTTCAATTATCCCAAGTTTTTGATTTTCTATTTCTAACTCTTCCTCTGCGCTTTTCAGAAATGTATAATTCGACTTTGAAATATCAACCAATTGATTATTGATTTGCTTTAATTTAGCGTTAAGATTATTATAAAGATTTTTTTGGTTTTGAATAATATCAGCTGGTTTTCCTTCTAGTTTTGGGACTGCTTCTAAGTGTACATTATATAGACTAACTGCTGTTGCAAGAGTATTGGAAGGAAAATTTGGAGGAATAACAAGCACAAAATATATGAGCTTATCTTTTTCATGGGAGGATATAAAAATAGGACCCCCTCCATTTGTTTCCAGTGTTTTTTTAAACTCTGGAAACTTTTCAGAACTTATGCGA
>DASUZI010000303.1:0-5325 GCA_036376955.1 Nitrososphaeraceae archaeon | reverse complement strand
AAGTTCAAAATTTGATATTGTATCTCAAATTAAAAAATATTATCATTAAAGTAAAGCAGTAAAAATTTTAGCCGCGAAATATTCTATTTATAATACTAAAATTTGGATTAAATATAAATAATATATCCAACGTTAATGTATGCGCTCTCTTTATGTACTTTACAGATGAATCTACATAATACGTCTAAAGTATTAATAATTTTCAACAATGATAATATACGTGATCTTTCATTATTGAACAGGATTCAAACATTTGGGTCATGCAATTTGTAGAAACGTAAAAGAGTATCTGTCCTTATAATAGATGAAATTCTTACTTTAATGCAAGTCCCTCCTTTGGTTATGTTTTTGAATAGAACCACTTGACAAATTCTGCCCTTCGTATTTTTGATTATTAATTCCTCAACACTATGGATATGAATAATATCTGCATTGTAGCTTCAGATAGAGAGTATTCAGCAAAATTAGATAGATCAACTAAATCAACATAATCTTTATAAAAAGCTATATCGCATAGTTATATTCCATATTTATGAATTTTATTGGATGACAAAACTTTAGATTGTTTACCATTCCTTCTCTGATATTTGATCAAGATACAGTCACACCAACCTGATCATGAATACATAATTTTTTCAATACAAGTAAACAATAAACTAGATAAAAATATATAAAAAATAAGAAATTATAAACAAAACTGATTAGCTAATCAAATGTGAATATTGTAAGATAAGTATTATTAATGGATGTAAATATAATTATTTCTCGTCATCTTTACCTTTATCAAACTTTTCAGATTTTGGAATTTTGTGACCTTTAGTAATTTTTAAAAGCATCTCTCTCATTTCTTTTTTTTCTTGTTCGGTGATCTTACCATCTATAAGATCTATTACAAAAAGCCACATAGTAGCTCCGATTCTATTCTCATTAAATAATGCTTCAGCTTCTACTCTCCATTGACTCTTTCTATGCCAATATCCTATAACAATCGAAAGAGGTACATAGATAGCGATGAATGTCATCGCGAATCCAATTATATTTCCTCCTATCAATGAATCTATGGAAGGCATCCTATCTATCAATAATCTATATTGAATAACTATAAAATTCGCAAATGTCATTAAAAAAATAAGATATATACTATGACCTTGTCTGAAATCTAACCATCGTCGTCTAAACCAGTTATTATCTTTTTTCAATATTCCCTATTTCTATTAATTTAGATAAATTGTTTACTAATGAGATTTTGTTATTTTTCGATAATCTTAAAAGGACCTTGTGAAAAGAGTAATTTTTTCGGTTCCTTTATTGAATCAAAATTGTCTTCTAATATAATGTGAATTCCATTACTTGAGGAAGAGATAGAATTATATTGAAATACTCTCTCGTCCTTTAATAACATTTTCATCCAGCCTCTTAGGTAAGGATCTCCATAAATAATGGATGTAGAATTAGTATGTTTATTTAGCCAGTCTATTACTATTGAAAGATCTCTATTATCTACGATATTAACTGAATTAAACTGCATTGTTGATGGAACAAAAAAATGCGTATATTCTGCAAATATACCGTACATTGAAAAGGCATTACCATACGGTAATACCATGTAAAATAAGCCAATAATTATATAAAAAGAAAGAATAGGCAAAAGTAATTTCAAATTTGGTTTATCTACATATTTGGAGAATACTTTAACCAATCCATAAGAGGAAAAAATTGACATAAGTATTCCAGAAATTATTATCCATCGATCTGGTAATAATATTGTTGAATGAGGTAAAATTATCCAGGTAAAAGACCCAAGTAAAGCAATAATTAATGGGATATATAATAATAGTTGACTCAAATTTTTCAAGCCATAAATAAAAAATGGAAATGATAAAATATTTATCATTATAAAAAGAACTCCCAAATTTAATGGACTATAATTTACATTTTCTTTTATATTGCCCGTTAATATATTATCTAAGTTATTAATAAGAAGGTTATTTTTAGTATTATCAGCTAATACTAAAAAACTGAGTATACTAATTATTATTATTGTTAAAGAAATAATATACCTAATATCTTTATTTATCAAAAAATAAATTGACAAAGATGTAATTAATAAAAAAGAGATCATGTTATCAGTTAAAATAGTCAGAATTACTAACAGATTGATCAAACCAAAATAAATGATTCTTAATTTGTAGGAATCAACTTTTCTATTTTCTAAAATTAAATAAAAAATTAGAAACATAAATGATAATGCAATAATATCCTTTTGTAAATCCCATGTAGTTCGCAAGGAAGGAATTTGAAACAAAATAAATATAGTCATAAACCACACAAGTTTTAAATTCAACCCTTTTAATAATAAATAAATCGAAATTGAAAACAGACCATATGTTAATGAGGATAAAATTAATATAAGACCTTGTGAATGTAGAGGAATGAATAATTTAAATATATAGAGTAAATACGGATAAAATTGAAATGGATCTTTTTGAAAAACAAAATTTAATTGATCTGCCAAAGGAATGTAATAGTTTATAATGTCGTAACCTATTGGATAAGGATAAGCAACTAGATCAGGAATAATTCGTATTAAACATCCTATAAGAAAGCAAATTAAGAGACTTTTAAATAAATTCAGATCCAAAGCAAATGAATTCACTTCAAATAAATAATTTTATGTGTAGATAATTATCATAGAATTTTGGACTCTATTATCGATCTCGTAGAGGTTAATAATTTGTCTATATCAGCTTTTGAGTGTTGGTAAGAAATAGCTCCCATTTTGAGCGGTAAAAAGAATATTTTGTACTTTGAGATTAAAGCAAAATGATATTTTCTTAGTTTTTCTTTATCAGTCAAAGCTACATCATTTGAGTTATTAATTTCCCTAACATTATTATTCAAGAAATGTATATTAAAAAGTGATCCTATTCCAGTTATTTTCACATCAATATTATTTTCATCGAATATTTTTTGAAGTTCTTTTCTTATGTATGCTCCAAGCTCGTTAATTTTTGTATAAACCATTTTTTCATTAGTTTGTAAAAATTCGAGAGTTTTTATTCCCGCTATCATCGTAACTGGGTTAGATGAAAAAGTACCACCTCCTATGGAACATATTAAATTTTTATTATTTTTATCAATAGGATTAGAAATGGCTAAAAATTCACTTTTACCACAAACTATACCTATCGGTAACCCTCCTCCTGCGATTTTACCTAGTGTAAATAAATCGGGGTCTAATTTAAACATCTTATAAGCTCCATGAATAGATAATCTAAAACCAGTTACTATTTCATCAAGTATGAATATAACATTATTTTTCTTCGAAAATTCTTGTAATCCTTGTAAATAATCGTTATTAGGAGTAATACATCCAGCACCACCAAGAATAGGTTCAACAATTATACATGCTAATTCATCTTTAATCTTGTTTAATATTTGTAAGGATTTATGAAGATCATTAAATGGAATTGATTGAATGTATTTGTTATCAACATCTAATCCCAAACCCTCGCTAATGTCAAAAGGATAATTTACACTTTCAAGTAATGATGAGTTAAATCCATGCCACCCACCAATTATTTTAGCAACTATTCTCTTTTTAGTTACTGCACGGGCGAGTCTTACTGCATACATAGTGGCCTCGGAGCCAGTTGTAGCAAATCTCATCTTTTCTGCCTTTGGCATAAGTTTTTGAATTGTTTCAGCTAATTCAACACTTAGAGTATTTACAGTACCATACAATGTACCATTTTTTACTTGTTTAGATAGTGCCAATGAAACATTTTTTGGAGAATGGCCTAAAATCAATGCCCAATGGCCCATCCAATAATCCGTATATGTATTACCATCTACGTCAAAAAGATATTTGCCTAGAGCCCTCTTAACAAAAAAAGGATAGGGAGTAAAAAATCTGATATTATGACTAATTCCACCTGGAAAAAAACGTAAAGATTTTTTATAAAATAAATTAGAATGCTTTGTATTCTTCTTATAAGTTGTGTTTAGGTTGTCAATATGCATATATAAAAACAGAAAAAATAAAAGAACTAATTTATAAGTTATGAATATAAAAAACTTTGAATAGAAAAAATATTTTTTACAAAGATATAAATTGGTCAGGCTACCATAATATATTCCCGAAATTTCATCTTTATCGCTGAAAAAATATAAACCTAAGGTTTATATGATGCAGTTGAAGATGCAATCTAGAACGCAAGGCATAGGCGGCATCAATAATGATGTTGGTCATGGTACCAAAATGTGACTTATTGATCTCCATTTGCGCTCATATTATGAGGATTTAATATAAAATATTAAATCTGATATAGGTTACAAACCCGCACAATTCATGATTGTCCGGCCGTACTCTTTATTTAATATTATTAAAGGATTAACTCCGGTTGATCCTGCCGGACCCGACTGCTATCAGAATAGGACTAAGCCATGCGAGTCAACGTAGCAATACGTGGCATACGGCTCAGTAACACGTAGTCAACATGCCCAGGGGACGTGGATAACCTCGGGAAACTGAGGATAAACCGCGATAGGTCATAGTATCTGGAATGATTTATGGCTCAAATCTACATGGCCTCTGGATTGGACTGCGGCCGATCAGGCTGTTGGTGAGGTAATGGCCCACCAAACCTAAAACCGGTACGGGCTCTGAGAGGAGAAGCCCGGAGATGGGCACTGAGACAAGGGCCCAGGCCCTATGGGGCGCAGCAGGCGCGAAAACTCTGCAATAAGCGAAAGCTTGACAGGGTTATTCTGAGTGATTTCCGCTAAGGAAATCTTTTGGCACCTCTAAAAATGGTGCAGAATAAGGGGTGGGCAAGCCTGGTGTCAGCCGCCGCGGTAATACCAGCACCCCGAGTGGTCGGGACGATTATTGGGCCTAAAGCATCCGTAGCCGGTTCTACAAGTCTTCCGTTAAATCCACCTGCTCAACAGATGGGCTGCGGAGGATACTATAGAGCTAGGAGGCGGGAGAGGCAAGCGGTACTTAGTGGGTAGGGGTAAAATCCGTTGATCCATTGAAGACCACCAGTGGCGAAGGCGGCTTGCCAGAACGCACTCGACGGTGAGGGATGAAAGCTGGGGGAGCAAACCGGATTAGATACCCGGGTAGTCCCAGCTGTAAACGATGCAGACTCGGTGATGAATAGGCTTCGTGCCTATTCAGTGCCGCAGGGAAGCCGTTAAGTCTGCCGCCTGGGGAGTACGGTCGCAAGACTGAAACTTAAAGGAATTGGCGGGGGAGCACCACAAGGGGTGAAGCCTGCGGTTCAATTGGAGTCAACGCCGGGAATCTTACCGGGGGCG
>DASUZI010000302.1:0-4190 GCA_036376955.1 Nitrososphaeraceae archaeon | reverse complement strand
TTTATTATCTTTTGTCGCAGAAGTAATAAATACGGTTATGAGATAGACGGCTAATTGTACTGTTTTGTTTAAGTGCACTATATTATTACAATCTATTTTTGAGAAAAATCCAAGAGTCATATTTAATCACTCTTTAGAGTTTCAATTGTTTAATTATCCATACTAAATAATGTTAACAACATTTAAAGAATAAAATATTGCAGGAAAGTAGAGACAAGCTTACAACACTTGATTACGATGTTACTACCATGAGAGATTTTTATTTTTCATCTTTTTTTGCTCCTACCTTGCCTGCAATATGCATGATTTAAGTTCTTGTACCGCATCTGCTAGAATGCGATAAAGTAATAATAGTAATTTGGTAATAATATACTTGTGATATGTGAAGGTTTATCGGTTTATGGGTAAATTGATCTCATATTTAGCAAATAAATCGAACTTCGTAGATTGCAGGTTTTATGTATTGTGATCATAAGAGTCAGTATTATTTGTTACCGCTTTCTCAAGAAGTACAGGGATTAATAACGCAAAAATTATTAGTATTTAAAAAAAAGGTGATTGTTTAGAACAATTGTCTATTATGGGGCATATGTTGAATTAGAATCGGTCCCGTTAGAGCTAGCATCTGTCCCAGTTGAATTAGGGCTTGTGAGGACGTCACCACCCGTCAAATTTAGATTTACGAGCTCATCGGTATTGTTTTGTGAGAAAGCAGCACCGAAGTTACTAGTTACTAGTACGACTGCAAAAATAACAGCTGCCAGTCCTAAATATTTTTTGTATGAAATTTCTTTATTTTCCATTATGATTAATTGATTTAACCTGTATATTACTACTGTTAAATATGCAAAATAATTTAGAATGGTGTGAAATTTTCACATTCATTATATAACCTCGTAAGATCTGAACCTATTTCGTCTATTATATAATTTATGATTACAATTTAGACTAATTTAACTGGAATAAAATGAGGTAAAAAATACTAATATGAGATCAAAAAATTATTATCGTTCTAATATGATTTTATCGAATGAAGATCAATTGGATCTTTACCTTTTGTAGGTAATGTTAATTTTTGGAGTTCCTGTAAGTATTCGCTATATCTTTTGCTAAACCCATCTTCATCTATACTAAAATGAATATCAACATTATTCGGTTCCGACATCAGCGCTAAAAGTGTGAATAATTCTCTTACATCAGTATCATATTTTATGTTCTCAATTTCATTTACAATTATCGAGAGGAGTAGAACTAAGCTTCTTCTGAGTCCCAAAATATGATATGTGTGGGTTAAATATATTTTTGCATCTAACTTATCCCCAGCTAAAGCTGAGAGACTAAATTCAAACAATAAATTTTTTAGCGGCAAACCAGAACCACTAGTCAACAATATTTTATATTTTCTTGGACTTTCAACAAACTCCTCAACTCTTGCATCTTTCAAAAACTTGTTTAACAGCCTAATAATGTCTCGAAGACTTATGGTGTTTTTTCCAATTTCTAAGACTCCTAGTCTTACCGCTATTCTGTCAAGATCTTCAAAATAAAATGGAGAATCAATATCTTTATCACTTGATAGTTTGCCAATCCCATCCATATCCGTCTCGATTGGAATATATTCGACTAGTCTTTCAATTTCTTTGAAAATTCCGAATGACATTAATTATTACTAGATTAATAATACGACTGATACTTAATATCATTCTGATATGTGAAAAATTCTGTTGTTATATGCAAATTATGTACGTCGCTAACTCATAGCATCAATAACGAGTATTATTTGTTGTTAATCTATTTGAAATATAAATGTCTCTGAGATAATCTGATATAGAAGATAATATGGTAAATATTTTTGAGTAATATAGAACAGAGAATAGATACCAGTACTTTTGATGATTTTTAATATTTTTATTTCCATAGTATCTTTTTCATTACCAATTTACTTCGTTGATGTATCATAGATGAAGTGAGCTTCCTTTTTTTAAATAACTGTCATAGCTTTTTAATCTGATTAGAATTTAGTATTGTAATTATGTCCATACTAATTAGGAAAAAGTATTGTGATTGGAATGAATTTTGTTTATACTTATCTATTATTTTTTAATTCAGATATATGTGAAATTAAGCAGAAAAGAGAAATTAATGCAAATCAAGATTGTAGTCTGCTTGGTTTTGTCTTTTTTAGCATATTTAAAATCCTTTTTATGTATACGTTTCTTATATTCATATACATGCATAAAATAATGTTAGCCAAGAAAAAAAACAGTCTTTTTTACGTTTCAATGACTTACTGTTTAGAAAGTAAAGCTGACAAACTAGTTCACAAATCGATAAAATACAATAGACAATGAAGGTAAGAATGATGAAGGAACCAGAAGTAGAAACCTTATTTCAATTAGATGCAAAAATTGGCGGTAATTCCAAAAGGAGAGAAATCCTATATTACTTCATAGAACCTCTTAATAGTCTTTATTTGGAAAAGACAGAAATCTATCGAGCTCAAATCCAAGCTTGCAGGAATCTTTCAAAATACATAAGATCCAACGAAGACACACTAATCATAGACAAAGAGATTTCTCAATTACAAATTACGCTAAGCCTTCAAACACCATAATTTCCATATAGGGTCTTAAATGGAGTCAGATAATAACTAATCATACAATATGAAATCACGATTTGGAAATAAATATTGTCTGTCCTTGACAGAAACAGGATCTCCTTGAAGTAATTTTAAAATACGATTAGTTTGGGAAGAATTGAGAATTTCCAAGCTTTGGTACGATTCTGGTATGATGAGAAGATTAGTTAAGGTCTGATAATAGCAAATCAGTTTCATGATTTGATTGTAATACAAAAATAACACAAAATTCGGCTATTGATAGAGAAAATGTGGATTTGTTTACCCGTCGTTTCCTAAGTAGACTTCCAATCCATTTTCCTACTCAGCCTAGATTGTGAGGTAAAGTATGATTTGGTATATCATGCGTTTGGCTTGCCTATCATCTCGTATAACCGTAACATCATGACCCCAAATTTTTTAGCCATAGGAAACGTGATTTGCCAAAGGACACCTGCATGACACAAGCAAGACATACGCTAATTTAAAGCCCAAGATGAAATTATCACATAAGAAAGACCTAAATGACCTATTTCGGAAGGTAATTCTATGTTTAGTAATCACTTTATCATATGACATATTTGGAGTCGATAAAATCTCAGAATGAGAAATATGCTGAAAGTTTCAAGGATGGAGATTTGTCCATACCTCCATCAAAAAAAATTGCCGTCCTGGCTTGTATGGATGCAAGATTGAATGTAAATGAATTATTAGGATTGGGGATCGGCGAAGCTCATATCATTAGGAATGCCGGTGGAATTGCTACAGATGATGCTATACGCTCTTTGATCATCTCACATGAATTACTCGGGACAGAAGAATTCATTGTAATAAACCACACAGACTGTGGCATGTTAACCTTTCGTGACGTAGACCTGCAAAAGAAAATCGCAGAGAAATACAAATCAAACGCTTCAGATATAGTATTTCATACTTTTGACAATTTAGAGGAAAATGTAAGAAGACAGGTCGACAAAATTCGTAATACTCCATTCCTTGTTGACACTGTTTCTGTAAATGGGTTCGTATATGATGTAAAAACTGGCCGAATAAGGGAAATAACTTAATAGTTTTGGTCTTTGAGTTTCTCATACTCATATTTTCATAAAATTGATGGGACAGAAAGATAAATAGTCCATAATTCATTTATTTTTTTTTGTTAGATATTGGCTCCCTAGAATATAACTTTACATTTTTGAATCTGAACTTTTAAAAGATGAGTCGTTACCCTTTATTATATTGTTTAGAAACTATGATCTGTCTAGACAAATTATCCCTAAAAAATCAGACAATGATCCAAACAGTATTAAGTTGATATTTTCATGGGATAGCCTGTATATTATTAGGTCCAAGATAAATGAATTGATGGACAGACAAAATCTGCCTAATATATATATCGCTATGCGTTTAAATCACATACATTTTTTATAAATATTTTATCTTTTTGTCATTTATACGCAATATTTGCATATATTTTACATAAATGACGTATTTTTTAGAAAGATTTATATAATAATTTCAAGATATTAAGTGCATGAACATTTCTCTTATTAATCAAAAAAACCAAACCTGT
>DASUZI010000301.1:0-3100 GCA_036376955.1 Nitrososphaeraceae archaeon | reverse complement strand
ATGAATATATAGATAAAATAAGTATTCTGCCAGATGATCTTAGACAGGAATTTCATAATGTAGTCGATTGGTTAAAGGAAAGAGCATGTGCGAGAAAATCAGGACTTGGAACAAAACTTCCATGGGATCATGAATGGATAATAGAAAGCTTATCTGATTCAGTTATTTATATGGCTTATTATATAATATCAAAATTTGTCAATGACCAAAACTACTTGATGAACGCAAATCTTAGTAATATTGATGAAACTTTTTTTGACTATATACTATTAGGAATTGGTGATACCAATAAAGTAGCAAAAAAAAATAATATCTCTGTATCAGTATTAGAAGAAATCAGAAAAGAGTTTATTTACTTTTATCCGGTCGATTCTAGGCATTCAGGACGAGACTTGGTACCTAATCACCTTACCTTTTTTATATTTAATCATGTGGCTATTTTTGATAAGAGATTCTGGCCAAGTCAAATAGTTGTAAATGGTTCAGTCTTAATGGAAGGAAAAAAAATGTCCAAATCACTGGGAAATATAATACCTTTAAGAACTGCAATACAAGAATATGGTGCAGATACAATTAGGCTAGCAATATTGATTTCGTCTGAATTGCTTCAGGATGCTGATTTCTCTTTTGATACTGCAAAATCTATTAGAATGAAATTACTAGAATTTTATAATCAATCACAACAACATCATCAAATTGTATTATTCAATTCTAATATTAATAATGAATTAGCTAATTCAAAAAGCTTGGATGAATTTCTTTATTCTCATATATATAAAGATGAATATCTTCTCGAATTAGAAGATAGGTGGTTAATGAGTAAATTACAAAGACTAATAAATAATGTCACCAAATCGCTAGAAACATTAAGAGTACGAGAAGCTCTTCATAATATTTTGTACGTTTTCGATCAAGATGTCAATTGGTATAAAAAAAGAATTAGTATTAAAAAAAGAGATAACAACACATTGGTAAAAAATATACTACTTCTTTGTTTTTCTCTTAGAGTCAAGTTATTATCTCCATTTGCTCCATTTATATCTGAAGAAATTTGGAATCATTTAGGTAATACAACTTCCATTGTTTCTACCAAATGGCCTGATAGAATATTTAAAGATCGGACTGATCCTCTGGCTGAGGAATCAGAAGAATTTATAAAGAAACTAGCAAGTGATGTATCTAATATTATTAGACTGACAAAAAAATTCCCTAATACCATATATGTATATTGTTCCTCTATTGAAAAACAAAAAATATATCAAAAAATTCTTGAAATAATTACATTAAAAAATGAAAAAAATTTTGGAAATATAATGAAACAATTAATCGGAGATCCTAAAACTTCTTATGCAAAAAAAGATCCTTCTCTTGTTAAAAAAATAGTGGAAGATATTCTTTCTGAATCTGTTGAAGCCAGGGTTAACAGATTAAATTTAAATTTTTTTGATGAGGTTTCTATACTAAAAAATTCCCAGAATTTAATATCCAATGAAATTGAAGCTGAAAATGTTGAAATAATTATTTATCAAGAAGAAGAAAAAGAAAAATTCGATCCAAAATCAAAAGCTAAATTTTCTAGACCGTATAAACCAGCTGTCTATTTAGAATAGGTGGACGAGGAGGACGGCCCCTTTCTTTCTTTGTTATTGCTTTTTCTTGAAATATAAATCGACGAAATCATATACAAGCTAAATCCACAGATTGACATTATTAATCCATATAAAGATAGTGCTTCTCGTTCTTGATAATATCCTATACCAAGAATTATTGCTCCTAATACCAAAATAGCTATACCTGCTCGTGCGGCACCAGGCATTTCTTTTTTCTGTTTCACTAGTGCTATCTGTTTAATTTGGTCTCAATATATTTTTATTTTCGAATAGTGAATACTTCATCGATGAAAATTGCTGGGGTAGGAATTGGAGTTGCAGGAGCATATCTCATGAATCAGCTTAGCAATAATCATGATATTCATGTAGTTGGATTTGAACGCATGAAAGAAGAAGAACATGATGCTGTTTGCGCTTGGGCTACAAGCAAAAATGTTATGGCAGACTATACAAAAAAGTGTAGTCTCAATTTCAATGATTATATTTTGCATGATGGTAAAAACATGAGCGTTGATCTTGGAGATAGTAAACATGTTGATATTGGATTAAGAGGTATGGTTAGTTATGACAAATTAAAACTTATTCAAGATATGATAAAAGGAACAAAAATAAACTATGGAAAAGTACCAAGAAAGGAGAATCTAGAGTCTGAATTTGATTTAATTATAGATTCTACTGGCTTTCACAGAAATTATCTTCCTAAACTTGATTACGAAATGTGGATTCCTTGTGTTCAGTATAAAGTCAAATATCATAGTAATAATGATATTCCCTATGATGATTTTTATCTTAAAGGATTTCCTTCTATGTCAGGTTATTTCTGGTATTTTCCTTTAGGAAACGGATATGCACATATAGGTGCTGGCGATTTTACAAGAAAAAATCATAATCTTTTCGTTGAAAATTTTCTTAAAAAAAATAAATGTGAGATAATTAAAAAAAATGGAAGACCAGTAAGAATTAGTCCACCATCTAAATCAGAACCATTTAATGATGGTAGAAAATCCGTAGGAGTTGGAGAATCAATTGGCACTGTTTATCCATTACTTGGCGAAGGAATCATACCCTCAACGGTTTGTGCTGACCTCTTTGTAAATAATCTTAATGACTTTAAGTCGTACAGAAAACAAGTTCTTAAATATTTTGATATATATCAATTAGTCTTCAAGTTTATTTTGATGAAAATTACAGGTACTTTTAGTATTGTAAAGAATTCATTCGATTTACTTAGAATATATCGTTATATGAAAAATAATCAAGATCGATATGGAATGGAAGTAAAAATTGCTGATATGATGAAAGTCTCTTCTATTTAGCTATATTAGTTCTAGAAAGCGAAATTCTTATTATTTTTATTACTTTAAAGTGAGTCACAGTTATAAATGGATTTAAAATAGTTTAATACAGATGAGCAACTCTAATTCCCCTCAAAAATCAGCCATTGAACAAAGAATCAATGAGCTTGTTCAGCATTCTCGAACACTGGAACT
>DASUZI010000300.1:0-8937 GCA_036376955.1 Nitrososphaeraceae archaeon | reverse complement strand
GAAGGAGGAAAAACAAAAAGAAATTGAGTATAGAAGGCACAAAAACTTGAAATAATACAAATTTAGCATAATTTTTTAGTATCTAATTTATTATAAACATACTCGAAAATAGTAACACTAGAATTGTTATAATAAACAAATGATATCAAAACATATAAATATTAATCCTAAAGGATAACATTGTTCGTATGCAATAAGTGTTGAATATAGAAAAATTTTATAACTAGCAAAAATAATATAATTAATAAATTAAAAAAATTAAATGAGAAAAATCTTTATTACTGCTTCAGAAAAAATTGTTAATCAGATAGAAAACAAATTTAGACATCACTTTGAAATAGAATTCGAATACTCTGATTCTTCAGAAGGTAAAATTGAAGTAATAAAGAATAAGAAATGGGTCACAATTTGTAGATTTTCTTCTAATGAAAGTATAGATAATATAATCACAATGTTTAATGTTAATTATGAAATTAAATGCAGGTAAATTTTTACTACTCGAAATTAAATAAATATTTCATCTCCTTTTCTTAAACTTGAACCATTTTGATTTGTCGTGCACATCATCTTTTACTAGCCCCAATCCACATCCGATAATAAATGAGCATAGTACTGGAGAAATCTTTCCCAAAGATAATATGCTAAGTAATAATAACCCTATTTCTCCATGGTGGATCCTTCTATCAAAGAAATAGATCTTGTAGGGATGTTTTTTCTTCCAATAGTAGGTTATTATTTCAGATACTGCCAATCCAATTATGGCTGACATAAAAAGTGGTATCATATAATAGAAGTGATCTGACGTAACAAAGTATTAAATTGTTTTGAATAAGATAGTAAACCTTTCAATATAACAATAATATAAAGTCAATTTTAAGACATTATGTCTGGTTTTTGTGTTTATCTATTTGAATAATAGCTATGATAGATTTTCTGATATTTCCAAAAGACAAAATAAATGACAAGAGCTAATTATTCAATCAGAAAAGCATAATGTCGGATTTTCTCTTGAAAAGCCCCAGCATCATCAAGATAAAGCAAGATAACTCGTGAATATCCTTCAATTCTGAATCGTTCTATATCTTGAGTCAATAAATAAATCTCATAACTAACGAGATTCTAAGAAATACCACATTAGTTTGTTAATTGTTTTATAGAAAAAATTTATAATATTACCAAGCTATGGAATTTATATTTATCAACAGCTTTTATATACTATTTCATAATTCAAATTATATTCTATTGAGTTGGAAATAATAAATTTTAAATGTTAATATTGATTTTATTAAGGTATTTTTGTATGAGAGTCACATAACGATTTCTTAAGAAGTAAAATATCCTGAAGTATTTTACTAGAACTATTTGGTTGAAAAATTCCGATTCGTTCATACAACTTTATGTTAGATACAAATTTATTAACAAAATTATTACAAATAATTTTATCATTATCCGAATCTTCATCTTTTAAGACAAGTATAGCATTATTTACTTGAGCAATAAGAGATCTCTTAATTGTATCCCCCGAAATATGGACAACCTGAATAGAAATAATATAATTTACTATTTTTTCTAGTAGGATAATAGAATTGGAGTTAGCTTCGGAATCATCAGAGGTAGAATAAGTAGTCGAAATAACATTAGAGGGGATTTTATAATTTCCTGGAGGAGAAAAATTTAATGTACTTTTCTTAAAATCGATACTTGAAATAGAATCATCATCTATATTTGAAGTGGTTAATAGGAAAAAAACCATAAAAAACATTGTTGCTAGTATCGTACTACGCTGCCTCTTCAAATGTTATTAATGATGACATACCCAGATAAAAATCTAATAATAGCTGTTATAAAAATTTGTAATATATTTTTAAAACAACTTTTATGGATTAAACCTACTAAGAAAACACTTTCGTTACAAAAACCATTATAAATATAGTAATGGAAAGTAAAATGAATAAAAAATAAGGTGGTAAAATTTTTTTATTGAAATTTTTCTTTTTGTTTAATTGTATTTTGATATTTACTGGTTTACTTTGTGATAGAATAACTAGGTAAACAGGAATGGAAAACAATCCTCCAATAATCACCAGATAGCCCCATATGGTATTAAAAAGCCTATATGGATCGAAATTTATATTTATGAAAGTTAAAGCTATACCTGATAATATAGATATAGTAGAGATCGGCAATATAAATCGATGAATTCTTGGAAGAATGAGAGAATAAGATCCTTCTCTATTAACTGGTCGTAATATAAAAAATACAAAAAATGTTATTCCCCACCATAGAACTGAAGAAAAAAAATGAATATATAAAGTTAAAAAATCTAAAAAAATATTATCCATCCAATAAATAGTTAATTTACAAGTTTTATTTAATTTTTCAGCTTACTGTTTATTTTCAAATCAATACGATTTTTGTTTCTCTATGAAAATCGTCAGGAGTTAACTTAGATAATATCTTATACTTGTGTTTAAAAGATTATTCAATCTTATTTACATTTATTCTTATCTTAACTAAGTTTACATTGTATCAAGCTCTTAGTGAATGTTAATTATGCCAGTTTCATTTACACTGAATGGCTATATTAGAGTAATGGAAAAATAAAGTATTAAGATCATATTATTAAGCATTAATCAGTATCCTAATTTAAATAGGATTATCATAACTAGATAATATTTTACCTGTTTGGTTTCAATATATAACTGACATCATTAATTCAATTCTAGCTATGACATCCTTCATATGATTAAATTGCTAATATTAATAAAAAGAATAAATTAATTTGACTAAGTTATATTTTTATAATGTATTTGATTATGTATACAACTTAGGAAGATAAATTAATTGTATCAAATACAATATTAGAATATAATTTTAATCCTACATAATTTAAAATTTTTTTTATTATGAGTATTTTTATAATTATAATCAAATAATTTTGATGTATATACATAAATAATAATTATATTTGTTTTAAAAGTGATAATAAAATAAAAAAAATTAATCATTATTAATTGTAAATCTAACAAGATATAAGACTGTAAGGCTAATAATTTTATAATACAATCTGTCTAAAATTAATGATGTTAATTAGTATTTTTATGATAGTGAAGTTTTAGTGTTATTTTTATGATAGTGAAGTTTTAGTGCTCTGTGAAAAGGATATATTAAATATTTTAAAAAAATATTATAAACAGTAATCCTTCTTGGGTAATCTACAGTAAACCTGTAATTTCATTAAATTTAGGAATAATGAGATAGGAAAATGTTAATTATTCGAAAAAGATAAACTTAATTGTTGTTTAATTAATAGTGATGTAATGGAATATAAACTATTAATAGGAAATAATTTTGTTTTTGGCAATCCTAAAAAAATATACTATAATGATTCTCACATTTTTAGTATTGATAAAGATATAGATGGTCCATATATAGATACAGAATTGCTGGATATAAGAGGCAAAAAGATTATCGAAATTAAGAAAAATAATTTATTATTATGTAATAATGAATTAGATAAAAAAGTTGTAACAAGAAATCATATTTTAATACTAGATAAAAATGGTGAAATCGTAATTGAATCACGAGTATTCAATAAGGACACAATTATTATTAGTGGAAGATTTGTTGTAAACGACGTAATATTAACAATCACACAAAATTATGTTTTGCTTCCTGGTGGAAAAAAAATAATGCATAGTAAACTTAGGTCCAATAATAATTCAGTCACCATAACAGACCAGGGAATTATATCAAAAAGTAATGAAACATTATAATTAGGAACTTGAGATAAAACAGAATTTGAGATATTAATGATCATTATAATGAGTATTTGGACCTATGAAATACTTAATATTTTCATTTAACCTGATTTAGTCGTAAAGAATGCTCTGATATAAAACTTATTGGATAATTTTTTTTCCTGGATTCATAATATTTGTAGGGTCGAAAATAAATTTGATTTTTTTAAATATCTCAAAAATTGTTTTTCCATACATATTGGATATATATTTTGTTCTACTTATCCCATCTCCATGTTCTGCAGTTATACTACCAGATAACTTGTAAACTTTTGAAAATACTTCCACTGCAAGAGAACTAATCAAATCTAAGTATACATTAGATGCAGTATCAATTACTGGCCTAGTATGAAGATTTCCATTTCCTGCATGGCCATAAAATATGTAATCCAATTTGTACTTTTGGTATGTCTTTAAGAGAAATTGTGTGTATTCATATAGATATCTAGGATCTACTATAGTATCTTCGATTAAACTTATAGGTTTTCTGCTTCCCACTGTTAATTTCATTACATTATTAAGAGCGCTTTTTCTTGCAGACCAAATTCGTTCAGTACTAATATTATCTGATGTTACTTCTAATATCTCACCATAAGCAGATAATTTTTCTCTACATAACTGTACTTGTAATTCTAATTTTACAAGACTGTCTCCAGCAAATTCTATAATAAGAATGGTTCCTCCATTATTGTTATTCAATTTAAAATTTGATTTATTTCCAATCCTATTATTAAAATACAACACAGACGAATCTAGTAATTCCAAAGATGAAGGAAAGAAACTTAGAATTCTAGGCACTGATTTTACTGCTTTTAGAATGTTTTCAAATCCAACAACCATTACATATCTATAAAGCGGGATATCAAGAATCCGAAATTTAGCTAAAGTTGTTATCCCTAAAGTACCTTCTGAAGATGCAAATATTTTATGAGGTAAAAATCTTTTATTAGTATCAATTAGGGCATCAATACGATAACCACAAGAATTTTTCGTTACCTTGGGAAATTTTAAAGAAATATAGTTTAAAATATCAGGAGATAATAATTTTAATAATTGAGTAATCTTGCTGGTCATATTAAACTGAATTTCACAATTTGCAGAATTATACATCTCATGTGAATTTTGAATTAACGATTCTGTGATTCCATTTGAATATATAATTTCTACACCATCTAGAAAATCTATTGTATTTCCATAGCCCAATGAGTGTATTCCACTAGAATTGTTTGCAATCATACCTCCAATGGTACAGAAATTACTGCTGGCAGGATCTGGAGGAAGGAATTTATTTTTTTTTTTTAACTCTTTATCTAACACTGCTTTGACAATTCCAGGTTGAACGATGACATGATCATTTTCAAATTCGATTATTTTATTCATATATTTTGTAAAATCAAGTGCAATACCTGTGGTTAACGACTGTCCTAACAGACCTGTCCCAGCTCCTCGGCCAGTAAGTGTTAAGTTTTTAGAATATGCATATTCACAAATATTGGAAATATCTTCTTTATCCTTAACCTGAATAATAGTACTGGGAAGTATGGTAAACTCACTGGCATCAACAGAATAAATTTTTCTACTCCATCCATCAGAGAGAACATTTCCTTTAGCGATACTTCTAAGGTCATCATCAATTTTTTCTTGATGCATAAGGAAAATATGCTAACTATCACTATAAAGTTTTTATAAAAAATAAACTTAATTAATTAAAATTAAAGTAGACATATTTAATAGTTACTTTAACAATAGTATTATATGGAACATTGTTTTAGGTCGATAAGATATTGTTTCGTTTGCAAAGAGTATGTAATTGGTAAAACTTATCCCCAAGCAATAGATTCGGTAAAATGTCCCGTGTGTAACTCTACATTACCTCCCAGCATGGAAATTTGTTTGCTCGGTAAACCTACATACATATCATAATTTTATTTTTTCATTCTGAATGTATAATTACCCAACCACTTTCAATTAGTAACATATCCACATTGTATATAATTAATCTAATTTTTTGAATTTTTATAGAAAAGTTTTCTATAAAACATTCGCTAGTCTTTAAAAGAATTATTATTATATAAAAAATCAATTCTGAATTTAATCTAATAGTTTAAGTTTTAAACTAATAAGATTTATTAAAATGAGGATTGGTTTTAACAAAGATAAAAGAAAAGTATTTGACAAATATTTGTATGGGTGTCCTTGTTGTCATTTATCACGTTATGTCATTTTATCAGAAGATATTCAAGATCCTGCATACCACAAGTATGAACTTTATTGCCATAGTTGTAATGTAGTATTTTCATCTATGCACGCAGTATTACCAATGGAGTTTAACAAAGAAATTTAACTTATCGATGCTATTGTTAAGTTCCTCTTCTGAATGTTTAATTATAAAATTTTATAATTTCTCTATTTTTTCTTTGTTCGCTTATTTAATTTAAACATAATCAATGCAGCTCCTCCCCATAGCAAGATGGCCGGCATTTTTTGTTGAAAAAACCAAGCTACCCCACCCAGCACTGCCATCACTATACCTATAATCCCTAAAATTTTTTTAGTCTTTGCCAATAGCATGGATTGCATTTATTCATATATAATTTGAGTTATAGAATAAATTTTTTTTAATTTAAATATTCAAATATCTATCGTTAAAACCTTATTTATTCATATATAGTTTCTCAAGATAATTACCAAACATTAACAACTTATAATCATTGTAGGGTTTTGCTATTATTTGAATTCCTATTGGCATGTTAGAAGGAAATGAGAAACCAAAAGGAATTGTAAGTGCTGGGAAACCAATGCTATTGAATACATATGTATTTCTCAATAATGATTCTCGCACAGAAAAAAGTTTGTCTTTTATATGAACAGTGCATTCAGAAAGTAAAGGAGCGGATATAATAGTTGTTGGTAATACCATAAAATCAAATTTAGAATATAGGTACAAAAATTGTTTTTTTATCTGTTTTATTGTGCTTAGTGCTTCACTGTAGTCTATAAATTTGATTTTGGCTCCTTCTAATAATTGATCCCTAAGTTCGGGCCCATAAGAACTGAAATTTTTCTTAGTTTCTTTTTTATGAATAATATATGATTCAAATAGCCTAACAAGCAACCATGATCTAAAAAAGTGCTCTGCATTAATCTCCACATTGATAAATGAAAGAGATTTATTAGATTTTAATATATTGATAAAATTATTAAATGTATTTTCTACACCATTTTCCATATAATCCAAGAAATAATCCTTAGGTATTCCAATAGTAATAGTTATTTTTTTTTCTAATAATATTTTCTTTAGATTTAATAAAGATAATTTTTGTCGTTCAAATTCATTGATATAAACATTTAATTTTTCCCTTTTTTTTCGAATAATACTAAATACAAGAGATAGATCGATTGAGCTTCTACCCATTATTCCGATATGATCTAGTGATGGTGATAATTTGTATACTCCGTTGTTGTTAATCGAAGCAAAAGTTGGCTTGAAACCAAAAATACCACAAAGAGAGGAAGGAACTCTTATTGACCCTCCTGTGTCTGTTCCCAATGCAAATGGCACTAACCCTGCTGCAACAGCTACTGCCGACCCTCCACTGGAACCTCCTGAGATTCTATCTAATGAATATGGATTTTTTGAGTTTCCAAATATAGTATTTTTACCAGTTATACCTGCTGCAAATTCATTTAAATTATTTGTTCCTATTAAAATAGAACCTGCTTTTTTCATATGTTTTATTATTGTGGAATCAGCCTTAGATTTATGATTTAAAAATATTTTTGATCCTGCAGTTAAGGTTACATTGTTAACCGCTATGATGTCTTTTACAGAGAATGGGATACCATGAAGTGCTCCTCTATAAATTCCTCTTGTTAACTCTTTTTCAAGTTTTTCTGCTTCTTGCATTGATCGTTCATTTAAAACAGTTATAAACGAATTTAATTTTGGGTTTAATTTTTTAATAGCTTTTAGACAATAATCTACTAATTCGGTCGGCTTTATATTCCCGTCCTTGATTCTCTTTGAAAGTTCAACGATAGTTAGACGGTTGGATGAATAGCTTTTAGCCATTTTTTAAATATTTCATAATAATAAAAAATTGATGATAATTATTAACAAATAAAAATTTAAAAAAAATTATTTTTTGAGAACAGCTGTGAGAGCTAAACTATTTCCTGATTTAAAGTCGAGAGACTTTTTGGCAATGTTATATAATGCTAAACCATTGATTTTATCCAATGTTATTTTCTTTCCTGTCACTGGATCTATTCCTGTCATTTTATTGTCAAAATTGACTACATAAAGGCCATTATCTTTACTAAGACTTTGAACTGTTTGTTTAGTGACTATAGCACCTTCATGATTATTTCCTTTTTTGTCTATGAATAAGACTACGAATTTAAGATTAGGGTTGTCTGGAATATTAAGTGTAGCACGTCCATCTTTTAATTCACATGGTTCAAAATCAGCTAAAACTATGACGCCTTTTGGTAATATTTTTCCTTTGAGTTGAATTGAATCCGATTGAGTTGGACAGGAATTATCGCGTTTATAGACCTTTTTGATTATCTTGACATTATCATTATCTCTATCATCATCAATATCTATTTTTATTTTGTTTTTAAAGTAGTTGTTTGTTACCTGATTGGAAACTTGGACGAGAACTTGATTAATATTATTACCTACAGCTATCTGAGTACCTATTTGTTTAACAGCTTGGTTTACTTGGTCTTTATTACCTGATCCATAGAAACCGGCTAGATTTCCTAAAGATTTTGCCAAATCACCTGAGGGATCTTTAGC
This sequence comes from Nitrososphaeraceae archaeon, assembly GCA_036376955.1. Taxonomy (GTDB): domain Archaea; phylum Thermoproteota; class Nitrososphaeria; order Nitrososphaerales; family Nitrososphaeraceae; genus TH1177. The sequence goes on along the minus strand of DASUZI010000300.1, from coordinate 333 downwards.
AATTTGAGTAGATATTTGATTAACGATCTGGTTCACATTACCACCGCCAGATGCAGCTTGGTTTGCAATCTGGTTGATTACCTGTTGAACATCCCCAGCATCTTCACTTTCTGGATCTTCTGCTGCTTTAGCAACTTGGGTTGCAGTTTGAGTGATTTTTTGATCGATTTCCCCTCCAAAGGATTGTTGATTTGATTGTTGTTGAGATTGTTGATCTACATTTGCACCTTCAGCTGCTTGGTTAGTCTCGGTTTGTGCTTGTTGATCTACATTTGCACCTTCAGCTGCTTGGTTAGTCTCGGTTTGTGCTTGTTGATCTACATTTGCACCTTC
>DASUZI010000299.1:0-9458 GCA_036376955.1 Nitrososphaeraceae archaeon | reverse complement strand
GACCACTCTATAATACAATTGGATATTACGCTTGGGCCTAAATATAGTTACAGAAACGTTTTGGGCCTAAAGGGGTTTGAACCCTCGACCTACCGGTTATGAGCCGGTCGCTCTACCAGGCTAAGCTATAGGCCCAACTATTTCAATTATATTCAATAATTAGGTTATAAAAATTTAAGGCTATTTGGGTTTGTACGTGTTACTTCGATGGAATTGTATCTTTTACATAATTATTGTAAACTGAATCAAGGAGTTGATTCTGTGAGTTCATCGAACTTATTGATGCATTACGTATATTTTCGTTTACCACCTTTGTATTTCGATCTAATTTGGGATCAAGAAGAATTGTTTTCCATAATCTGGCGTGCTCTATATCTGCTATTTGATGTATCTTGAAATATTTGATAGCTTCATCAGAAGAAATGTTATAAAATGTTGTTAATCCTTCAATCTTTGTCTTACTAATCAAAGGAAGTTCTTTTTCAAACGAATACATAGCTGCTGCGCCTTCAGTTATAGAGGCATGACACAAATCTTTCAAGTTTTCAATAGCCAAATTAACTTCATTATTTCCTTCATACTCCAATAGTTCTTTTTTGTCGACGCCTAAATTCTGTGCAAAATTTATCCATGGTTCTATATGTTGATATTCTTCAGCGCTAGTATTTTTTACTGCTTGCAAATAATGATTACCACAGTTAGAGTTTTGGAGATTGCTCTGAATATTATTAACTAATTGTGGAACAACTTTAACCAATTGAAAGTATTCTTTTGAATAACTACGTAAATGGTTTAATGTTAATTTACCTTCTTTCCAAAGAATATAAAAACGATGATTTAATAGACTTCTTTTCTCTATTTCATCATTTATTATTGTGATTAAATTCCCTAGACTACCACTATCATTATGACTGAATATCATACTTATTAAAACACTGAAAGATTAGAAAAACCTTTTGTATTTATTAATTTTATTAGCGTTAAGAATTAAGAAAAGATTTTATAGAAATTAAAATTACAACTCATCGTGCTCCGGTGGTGTAGGAGCTTGATTATAGCTGCACAATCCGGTCAAGCATTGTGGCCTTTCGAGTCGCAGATCCCGGGTTCAAATCCCGGCCGGAGCAATGAAAATATTTTTTTAATGTTTATTAGCTAATAATTATTAAGAATAGGTCCATAGTAGCATTAATATTCTTAATATTTTTAACTAAAGTGAAGATTAAATACTTGGATGGCGATATTATAAAAGGAAAAAATACCAATCAAGAATCAAGTAGCTCATTGATGGAACAATTTAGTGATTTTCTATTAAAAATTAATAATACGTTAGAAAGAGAATTGGATCGTTATTCCTGGTCTGAATTTTATTCTCCGCTTAAATATGCCTGTGATGGTGGAAAGCGAATTCGTCCATTAATATTAATATTATCCTCTGAAATAATTAAATCAAAAAATAATGAATCCACTAATCTTACAAACAATCATCAAAGCAATTCAAAAAGAGATGATGAACGATTTCTAGCAGCTTCTGCAATCGAACTATTACATACAGAATCAGTCATACATGATGATATTATTGATGAAGAGAATGTGAGACGAGGAAAACCGTCTTTTCATGTAAAATATGGATATAATAACAGCATATTAACCGCAGACTTTGTTCTTGGAATTATTTTAAATATTACTTCGAAATTAAATAATCCTCGAATTTCCTCTGAAATCGCAAACGCAGCTATTCGTATGAGTGAAGGGGAAATAATGGAAATTAGATTGAACAAAGACAATAATATTACTGAAGACGATTATATTAAGGTCCTAGAACATAAAACAGCATCTCTCTTTGAATCTTCTACTAGAATAGGTGCCATTTTGGCTGATGCAGATGAAGATGATACTCGGGCAATAGGAAATTTCGGTCATTTGATGGGAATAGCTTACCAAATACATGATGACCTTGATGATTGGAATAATGAAGATAGATTATTTAACTTATTAATGAAACAGAATAATCATTCTCAAATTCTTGTAAATAAAATGGAAAAACTATACAAATCTTATTCAGTCAAAGCGAACAACGAACTTAATCTAGTAATAAGCAATAATAAAAATAGTTATACTCAACGCTTAAAACATCAATTAGAAGAACTTACCAATCTTAACATGTTACCATTTGAATCTACTTAAATGATATTTTTCTGTAGAGAAATATAATTTTCTTCTATAATAATCATTATTGCTCTAATTATAGTTAGAATAGAAACTGAAAACTTTGAATATTCTATAAAAAAACAGTCAAATCTTAAAGTTTTAGTTAATTACTATTTGCTTAATATTTAAGTATTTTAAATTCATCTCTTTTTATTTGTAATAAATCATCGTATCCTCGAAGGGATAATAGACAATATATACGCATTTGATATAGGGTTAAATCTTTCAATGATAGGAAGGTCTGTATCGATTGTTTGTAAATAATAACATACTTTAGCCATAAAATAAGAATTGCTTTCAACAATAAAAAGCAATATCTGTCTCAAGATTTGAGGTGATAAAAAATATCCTTAGGTCTTTTCTTCTGTTTCCTCTATTTCTTCTCCATCAATATTCTCTGTATTTTCTGTATCATCTTGTTGTTGTTCAGTATCTTCTGAACCAGTCTGCTCGCTTGCTTGTTGTGCTAATTCTCCTGTTGCATAACCATTTCCAACTTTTGTTATTTTGACTTTTATTTTATCGTCAACCTTTGTGCCTGGAACAAATATTACAAACCCTTCTATCTTTGCGACTCCAGAATCTCCTCTGTTGCTAATAGCTTCAATTGTCACATCGTATTGTTCGCCTACCTTTACTGGTGAATGACGAAAACGTCTTGGTCTATTTCTATCTCCATAACCTCCACTGCTACTTCTTCTTCCTCCACTATATCCTCCACCATATGATCTATCCGAAAGATATGTTCGAACTTCAGTTGCTGGTATAAAACTAGCTATTCTCAATTTTGTCATACATTCTATATTTTCTTAGATATTTCAACTTTAGTATTTTTAACTTCAAAAAAGAGTGTAAAATCTGGAAGTATATTCATCCATAAATTTATATTTTATTCCAAAAATATTGGCAAGATAGGTTTTATTTTGTTATTACTTTTTGATATTTTTGATCACGTAAAATTTTAATTATTGGAATAATTATGAAAAATTGACATCAGCTTTTTTTCCTTTACCAGAATGAAAATAAAAAAATTGGGCCAAATTCCCTATTTTTTAAGAATAAAAATTTTGGTGCAACAATTAATTTTTAAAATGATATTTATAAATTCAGTTCTATTATTATTGTTTAACTAGTAATCCGAATTTAAAAGATTAGTTAGTTATGAAAGAATTTATTAAGATAAATACGATAATTTCTAAAGTATTTGTGATGCTGCATAAAATATGCGATATTAATACTATAAAAAATAATAGCATGGAGGTTTTTCATTTAAAATTTAATAATAAGGTGTTCGATATTTTGATCGGAAAAATTAACGGGAAATTATTTGCTTGTGATAATTATTGTCCACATCGTGGGGCATCGTTATCAAAAGGTTGTATATCAAATAACAACCAGCGGATTATCTGCTATTTACATGATTTTGAGTATAACATCAGTACAGGTAAGCTTGAAAACATCCCTAGTAAATGGTTAAATCAAAGTCCAGAATGGAAAAAGTCAAAAGACTTGGTTATTTATAAAATAATTGAAAAAGAGAATAATATCTTTGTGGATTTTCCTTAAAATAATACAATTTTAATATTATATCTTATAATAAAAATTTTTAGATGTTATATTTTATCTTTAAATTTTGTAGATGATTCAATTACATTCTTTTTTTCATCATTAAGTTCGTCCAAAGTCATAGGAATTACCAATAGAATATTATTTGACTTCTCATCTATATGAGAGATCAAGCTTCCTTGGTTATTGACATCTTTTTTGGTAAATATTGCAGCATATGTTGAATTTTTTATCAATTCATATATATCACGATTATCAGTCGAGAAGGTTAGCTCAAATTCTCCCAGTGGGATTATGCTACCATATTCATCAATGTCCAGCTCGGTGCCTCTAACTATATTTTTAGTATAGCTAGTAATCTTCGCAAGCATATCATTATATTATAATATTAAATTAATAACCTTTTCTTAGACAATTTATTGCTGGATGTAAGGTTGATCTACCTTTAATGATCAACTTATATTAACCAAACCTATTTTTTTAAAAAAATGTAGCTTATTTAAGGTCTCTGAACTAATTCTTCTAATAATGATATTGATAATCGAAAGTTTTGCTATAAAAGTTGTATTTTTTGGCATTATCTTAAACAATAATTACTAATTAAAATAACAAACCAAAGATCAGTATTGATTTATTTGAATCCATTGCAATCTTTTCACTAAATTAAAATACTCAAGTTTGTGATAATAAGATACCAATATTAATATCATTATACAGTTATATTCAAAAATTGTGGTTTTTGGATAACCCTTTTGAGTAATATTTTTGATAAGTGTATCCCTTATTATTAAAGATCATTATTATTCTAAACCTTATAATAGAAGAGATCTCTTGGAATTTTGCCTATTTCTATTTATCTACCCTCCAAGAATGTCACAGGAATAAATCTGTTAATAGTAAATAAATAAGTACACTTGTATATCAATTTCTAATGAAATAAAAAGAAAATAATCTAACCCGTCTTGCTTGTCGGTTGCTATTTATAATTTAGCTGCTAATGGTTAGGCTGGACTTGTTACTCCTGGTGATCTTCAGGAAAAGCTTCTTCGGCTATTGTCTCGATTGGTTCACCTGTTGGTAATGGAGCATTTCGATCTACCTTATATTTCCCTAGTTCAGGAAAATTTTTTCCAATTATTACATTCATTCCTACTGCAATTATCTCAGATTTGGGAATATCATATCTATCATTAGAATATCCAAACACTACGATCGTGTCATTTGTTTCTTTGGCTACAAAACCCAGATCATCTTCATTTTCTGCCCTCACCCCCTTGTTGAAGAGAGATTTAGGATATTTTCCTTCATAGTACGCCAAATCAACTTGTTTTTTTTCATCTTTCCAGGGATCTTGCCTACTGGTTGGGAGTGGGTCGTTACGATTTACTTTGTATTTTTTTTCTACTTCTGAAAAAGGAAGACCTATAAGAACATTTGCCCCTACTTGTTGAATTTCACTCAATGGAATATCATATCGATTTCCTTTTCCACCAAATACTATTATCTTATCCGGAGTTTCCCGTACAACATATCCTATATCTGGATTATCTAATGTTTTAACTCCTCTATTGAAAAACCTTCCCGATACCATAAATACCATTTATTATCGTTCTATAAAAAAGATTCCTCAAAACAAATTTTAAAAGTGTATATGTAGGAAATTATCCTATAGAAGTCCGACTTTTAATTCAAAATCCATTATAATAAAACTTACATGTAGCATTAATTCCAGCTATATTAATTAGAGAAAAGTAATATTAATAACATTTTTCGGTAAAATAACTGAAAATTAATTTAATGAAACAATGTAATCATAAATTTTACTATTGAAGTAAGCGTTGAGTCACTTTTTGTAAAGAGAAGGACTAATATTATTATGGACTATTTATGTTCTTCATGTATTTACAACTATGATTCTATATTAGATATATTTAAAATATAATTTTCTATATGTTCTATTAAATTATTTTATTGTATTGGTTAGAATATTGTATTGGTCACATAATTAATATAAAATGAAACTTTTTTTATTTGCCAATAGAATTTTGTAAAAAAAAATAAAATTTTTTTAATATAAAAGATAAATAGATAGATTGAATGAGCTAATTTAAGGATAGTCGTTTAATAAGTAGATAGATTACTGTATTCTAAGATACTTGTCCAATATAATACTACCTTTTAATATAATCCCTTATTAGCAGCATACTTATAAGTAATAATTAAAGAGATTTTTAATTATTAGTTATGTTTCCAAATGATGGAGCTAATTGATCAATGTGTGAGGGAACAGATATTGAGGCGAATTCTAATAATGGGGCATGCCATATACCAAAGCCTACCATAAAGATTATTGCAAATACTAATACACATATAATCGCCTTGGGTTCTTTTACCCTAGACATGTCACCACTTTCATCTAAGTACATTTTTTTGATAATCCATAAATAATAACCTAGAGATAACGCACTATTTAATAATCCAGCGATAGCTAAATAAGGACCCCATGAGATTACGGTTCCACTATCAATAGCAGATTGAAAAAGTACCAACTTACTCCAAAAACCATTCAACGGCGGAACACCGGCAAGTGCCAGTAACGATATTGATAATGCGATGGCGGTTATAGGCATTTTTCTACCAAGTCCAGTATATTTTTCTAAACTGTAACTGGCTAATGCTATTGCAACAGCAGCAATAGCCAAAAATGATGCTGATTTCATTACAGCATGGTTAAGAATGTGAAAAAGTGAACCATCCAAGGCAGAACTTGCGTATGGGGCCAATGCCAGTCCAATCATCATATAACCGGCTTGAGCTACACTGGAATAGGCCATCATTCTGGGAACACTTTTTTGTATAAGAGCGCCGAAATTACCTACTGTCATGGTAATAACTGCTAAAATTGCAAGCACTATACTCCAATCCAGACCAATGGCAAACATCCCTAATACTATAACTCTTATGGCCGCTGCAAACCCTGCTTTTTTTGTTCCTGCAGCCAACAAGGCACCTATTGTTGTCGGAGCACCTTCATATGCATCAGGAAGCCACATATGAAATGGAACCAATCCCATTTTGAATCCAAAGCCAGCAACAAACAGACCAATTGCTAGATAAGAAATAGGAATAACACCTCCGAGATTATGGTCTGGTGTTTGGCTTGGAGCTGAAAGTTCAGCAAGAATGGTTATGGAATCACCTATATTTGTTGTACCTGTAACTGCATAGACAAACCCGATAGCAAGCACTAGAATAGATGACGAGAAGGCTCCAAACATAAAATATTTTATCGCAGCTTCATTTGAAATAGGATCTTTTTTGGAAAATGCTGCTAGAGCATAAGTAGGTATTGACATAAGTTCCCATGCGATAAATAACATCACAAAATCGGTCGAATACGCTATCAATATCATTCCGATCGTTGAAAGTAAAATTAACGAATAATAAGATGCAGAATTGGAAATTCCTTTCATGTAGTTCCATGATGAAGCTGATACCATTATGGATACGATTAGTAGAGACACAGCAAAGAAAGAACCGAACATATCATCTGCAATCACATCCTTTCCAAAACTCATAGCAGGAAGAGGTTCTCCACCTATTACTCGAGAGATTACTATAAGTAATGCGAGAATTAACGTACCAAAAGCTATCGCACTAAAAAGTTTATTTTTACTTTTTCCTTTCTCTTTTTTGTAAGCATCTATTATAGGTATTGCAAGACCTACTGAGCCAAGAAGTATAATTATTATAATTGGCGTAGACGAAATATCAATCATTTTTTGTTCCTCCCATTCCTCCTATAAATATAACATAATTAATACGACAATAATTCCAGCCGCAAAGACAAAAAGATATGTTTGGGTAACCCCAGTCTGAGTATACTTTACCCATTTTGACATATAGCTCATAGAGTGCTGTAAAGCAGGATTAATTCCCTGCGCGATAATATTCTCAAAATATAACCAAATGAGTTGATATAGACGTAGCGGTATTTTAACAAAACCCCAGTACAAGAAACTATTAAGATACCATCTGTTATACAAGAAAAGCCATGTCTGCTTTAAAACGGCGTATTTTGAAATAATTTCCGGATCCTTTTTTCTAATAATATAGAATAATATTCCTAATCCTGATCCAATACCAAAGGCTACAAATGATGATAACAAGGCAATAGGGTTTAATCCTTCGGTTGTTGGGACTGTATTCTGCTGAATGTTGTTTGCTGAATTATGGGTGCTAATTGTTTCTCCAATACCAAACGAGCTGGAAAGATAGGAAGCCATGATAGAATGAATCTCTTCTTCAAAGACAAATCCAACTAATCCTATAAGAATAGTAGAAACTGCCAAAATGGCAAATGGAACCCACATGACTGCTTTGACCTCATGAATTGGATGTTTTGAATCATGTTTCATGCTATTTTCATGATCTGGGCTCAATCTCTGTTCTTCTGTAGGATCAGAAGAGATAGAGGACACATATTGAGACTTGTTATAGGAGTTTTGTTCGATAGTTTGTATATGTTTACTCTTAGTACCGAAAAAGACCATTCCTACCATCCTAAATGTATAGAATGCGGTCATTATTGCTACTACGAATGCAATGAAGAAAAGTGATACCCCAGTGGCTGTTCCTGATTCTAAAAGTGCAGCAAAAATCGCATCCTTACTCCAAAACCCAGAAGTTATTAAAGGAGCACCTGCCAGTGAGAGGCCCGAAAGTAGCATAAAAATAAATGTTTTATTCATATTTTTTCTTAATCCTCCCATATCAGTCATAAATCTTGAACCTACTACATGTAATATCGCACCAGCTGCCATAAACAACGATGCTTTAAACATTGCATGACTCATTAGATGAAAGAATCCAGCAGTATAACCATCTACGAATTGTGTAGAGAGTCCTGCAATTCCAAGTGCCATCATCATATAACCAATTTGTGACCCAGTAGAGTATGCCAATACTTTTTTGATTTCAGGATTTACAATGGCTTGAGTAGCAAGCAGGAACGCAGTTATGGCGCCTATCCATGCAACTACCTCAAAGAATGCTGCGGCATCAAATGCTGCCAAGGCAAAAAATAGAGGCCCAATCCTTGCAACAAGAAAGACACCAGCTTTAACCATTGTAGCAGCATGTATCAATGCAGAGACAGGCGTAGGCCCAGTCATAGCTTCTAATAACCATTCATTCAATGGAAATTGAGCAGATTTGCCTATTGCTCCTCCAAAAAGAAGAATTGCTGCCGGTACCAAAAGATTTTGTTCCATCATATTATGAGCCCAAGTTTGATCAGCTAAAAGTTCCTTAAAACCAAAAGTTCCAGCATGCATAAAAATCAAAAACATACCTGAAAGCATCATAACATCGCCTGCTCGTGTCATCAAGAATGCTTTTATTCCTGCATGTGTAGGTGATGCCCACATTGCTATTCCTCTAACAATATGGCCTTCCCTGCCGACATAATCTTTTTTTCTATCAGCATACCAAAATCCTATCAATGCATAAGATGCAAAACCTACACCTTCCCATCCAAAGAATACCATTAAGAGGTTATCTGATAAAACGATTAATTGCATTGACCCTATAAAAAATAACATAAAGAACCAATATCTTGTAAGATCTCTATCTCCATGCATGTAACCAACAGAGTAAATAATAATTAATGAAGAAATCCA
>DASUZI010000298.1:0-2229 GCA_036376955.1 Nitrososphaeraceae archaeon | reverse complement strand
GAAAATTTTATTTTGTGAAATTTTTCCTGACGATCATCCAAGATAGATTTAATCTTGTAGATTCCTGATGAATTCTTGTTACTCAGTTTCATGTGATAAGTAAAAATATTTGAATAGACCTCCAAGAATACCGAACTAAGTAAACTGTCTGAAGGATCGTAAACTTGAATGTTGATTGTGCTGTTATTTGTAGTGCCGCTTATCTTAATAGTTTCTCCAGAGACATATTCAGTCTTGTCAGTTTTCATTGAGTAGTAAGATTGGTTTTCCAATTAACTCGCACCTTTATAGATCTTATTTAATGGTAGTACATAGATTTTTCTTTTGTTATTTTGCTCACTAGCCATTTCAGTTTATTAATTAATTTTTTTTTTGGTATTCTATGTCTCTATAGAAAAGAAGGTGAAAAATTAAAGTTAGCCAAATTAATAATAAAAAAATGCTTGACAATTGAAAATATCCTGATTATAATAAAATAATAAATGATTGATAAAAGGCAATAATCAATCAGAATTAAAAAACAAAATACACAATATTAGGACACGATCATATGATAAAACAATATTTTCTTTAAGGATAGCAATGAATCAAGTTCTATGCTCAATTATATTGAGTATGACGGGATACTTTATGAAATGCTCGTGAAACAAAATAGAAGACTACATGAAGGACATGGAGCTGATCTTTATATTAAAACATTTTATTGATAATTATAATAATTGTAAGAGTTATAAATAAAAATGATGAAAAAGAAGGGTTAAATTTACACTCTGATATTGCAAGAATGATATATAATGATTTGCCGCTATTACATCGACATATCTAACGAATATAAAATACATTAGATCTCTTGCGTAATTATATAAAATCTATACTATATCTTAATTGCAATAAATTATGATTATCTTCTAGTGGCATGTATTATTCTATAGTTAATCAAACCAGAAACAATATCAGATATTGCATCATATCTCTTTAGTCTATTTCTGTATCTGCTTCCCATAACACCAAATTTCTTTATCCTGCAGATTGTATGTTCTACAATTACTCTCTGTCTACTATGTTTTTTGTTGTATCTCTTTTCTGTTCTGGTAAGTTCAATATTACGTTTCTTCTTTACTGGCAATACTGCTTTAAGATCAGGAAAATCCTTCTCTATTCCTTGATAGCCAAGGTCAAAATAGTTTTCTACTTGTGATGGTGTAACTGGATGTTCATCATTGTAAACTGCATAATCATGTTGTCTTCCTTTCTTGTACCGCTTTGATTTATGCAGTATTGTTCCTTCTTTATTGACCATATATTGTGTCTTTACAGTATGTTTTTTCCTTTTACCTGAATAGTATTCTTTCTTTCTCTTCTTGTTTTTAGGTCTTTGTATCTCCTGCTCTGTTGAGTCTATAAATGCTTTAAATCCTGGAAAGTATATCTCTACTTCCTCGACAGTTCTCAATCTTCTTGTAAGATTGTATAACTTTTGAGGCAATGGAATACAACTTGATACTACTGGTTCCATGTATCTAATATCCCTATGTACATTGCTTTGATCTAGATCAAACAGAAAACCAGCAAGTGTATGTGTTATGTATAGTTTGTAGTACACAAGCAACATGAGAAATCTATCTTTTACTGAATGTTTGAAATGTCTTCCTGCACCTATTGATCTTGTTCTTCTCCTATTCTTTCTTTTAGATAGACGTTTTATCTCGTATTCTGGATATTTTGATTCTACTTCCTTGCAAATGGAATCAAATTGAGATAATTCTAATCCAGTAAATGACCTGAACAATAATGGTTTTTTAGATAATCTGTGATAATTTAGCAAAGTATGGATAGCAAGTGTGGTAAATGAGGAATATAGCTTTAAGCTTTCTAATTATGCAATAGATCTAATGTTTTTGAGAGTTAGAGAGTGAATCCTGAGCATAAACAGTTGTATTGAAAATTAAAACAGATGTAGTCATTAATAGTGCAAAGAAAGCGATTGCGAAAATTTGTTTCATGGATATTCACTTCTTTTACTATCGTAACTGATACAAAACATAATTGGAGTATTTAGTCTCGAAATATAAAATAAAATGTTACAACTATTAGTAATATTTTGATGTGGATTAATTAGCATATTTTAATTATATCAAATAACAATTACCTTTAAAAATAATATGATACAAGTATGTAACTAAATTAATCTTTTGTAATAAGTCAATTTAGGTAATTATTAATTACTTT
>DASUZI010000297.1:0-13074 GCA_036376955.1 Nitrososphaeraceae archaeon | reverse complement strand
CAGGTGAAACTAGTGTTTGGTTATCAGCAGGTGAAACTAGTGTTTGGTTATCAGCAGGTGAAACTAGTGTTTGGTTATCAGCAGGTGAAACTAGTGTTTGGTTATCGTATTGGTCATATACCGTTCTATCTGGTTGTTCATCCAAATCTATTCTAGGATTTCCTAAGAATGATTGGTTTGATTTGGTATTAGTTAAATTTGCAGAAATAGAATTAGTAGTATTATCTGATGATTCATTTGGAATGACCATCTCTACACCTGTATCAGATACATTAGTTAATTGTGAAGACGTATTATTTAGTTGATCAGCAGTTGTTGTTGTGTTTTGATTAGACCCAGGTAGTATAGTTTTCAAGGAAGGATGTTTAAATGATGAGTCAGAGGACGTTTTATTTTTATCAATATTAGGTAAAAACAAGGAATTGTTATATCCAATTAAGTTGATAGAATTCCATTTGGTTAAAGGTTTCTCTCCATCCAAACATGTTATTTTTGCTGTCAATTCATTATTGCCTGTGACTATTTCATGATAACGAGAATCGAAAGTGAAAATCCATTCCGAAAAATCATCAATTCCTCCTGGACCAGCTGCTCTTACTTTTTGGAAAGGTTTCATGTCGTTCCAATCTACAAATACAATACAATTTTTATCTTGATTATCACTGGAAATACCAGAAATAGTCAATTCTCCAGTAGGAATATTTTTTCCATCGGCAGGCGAAGTGATTTTCACACTGATATTCTGCGTTGTACTGGGGGTTTGAACTTGAGAGTTAATCATTTGGAAATCATAGAAAAAAAATACGCTCAAGAATCCAATTAGAACAGTTAGAAAAATACTCACAAACATAAATGTCATAGTATAGAATCAAAATTACACTATATTTAAATTAATAATATATCTCGTAGAACTTTCTACTATATTATTTGCAAACAATTATCAGAATTATATTCAATTTAAAGTAATTAAAGAAGAATATTTATAAATTCAATTTAAAAAAAGTAAAAAACATTACATGTAAATATAATGTTTTATTAATAATAGAATTATTTTCCTATCTTAAACATCTTTGTTCCGCAAACACTACATATACCCTGAGTCGCAGGTCTTCCATTTTTCATTGTAACTTTTTTTTCACTTTGCATTTCTCGCTTAGATTTGCATTTAACACAATATCCTTCCATATTAATTCAGTAAATAGACCACAATAAAAGTATTGATGTAATTCTTTTGAAATAAAAGAAATTCGTGCTAAATAGAAGTGATTTAAAATTAAAACAATTTCAAGTTTTAGCAAGTATGTTTATATTTTTAATAAATTGTCAAAATATTTCTTTCAGTATGCATGAATATCTTTTTTATGTTTCCTTAATTTTTTGAAAGTAGAGAAGCGAGTCCCACATTTATCGCATCTCCAATGATTTGCTCTTGCTTCTTCATATCGAGTATATTTTTCAGAGTTTACTTCAAACATACCAGTTTTGACATCATAATTTATTGGCTTGTAATTGAGGCGAAATTTTAATTTGGAAGGAACAGCAGACAACTTTGATATATATTAATTGTTATTAAAAAGACTGTTAGCTAATTTTCTCTGACTTGTACTTAAAAAAAGAATACATTTTCCCTTTCTAACCCTTCGTTTAAGCTATATAATAGTCAGTACTAATTTTTTTGTAAGAATTTAAAATGTCATACTATAAAAAATAAAAATTTTTATTTCATCGAAGTATTTTTTCTTTGTTGGCAATCGAAAATTTTATACAAAAGAGTAGTAACCTATCATCATCGATACCTCCTCTTGTCGCAACTAAAATAAAAGAGATTCTAAAAAAAGAAAATAAAGACGATACAGTGGATGTTTATTCAAAAGAGAATGTAAAAATCTTTGACATAATAGTTAATGCAAGAAGAGAAATTTGTATTGCTTGTGTAAGCCTTGATCAGATTTTTTCTTTTAATTATATCGAAGTATTTAAAAGTATACTAAAAAATAATATAAAATTAAAAATTTTGCTTTGTGACCCTCATTCCGATTTATTAAATCATATAAAATATTTGACGGTATTTCCAAATATTTATGAAAGTCTTACTTCTTGTCTTTCAAAGCTATGTAACATGAAAATTGTATCCTTGTCCACTAAAGAATTATCAAATTTTGAAATTAGAATTTATAAAACAATTATACCTCATAATATAATAATAATTGATAGAGATATTCAAGCCAGTGGAATTATACTAGTAGAGCCTTACCTTTTTGGGATAACATCACAGAATAGAAAAATATATCAAATTTCTAAAAGAAAAAATCAGGAAATTTTTGATCTACATTTTAAATCTTTTTTAAAGTTGTGGGAGACTAGCCCCGAGTATTCATGTGAATGGGAAGAATTATGAATTTGTGCTAATCCTTTTATTAATTCATCCTCTAATATAACAATATAAATATTAAATTACAATATTTCTGATTCTAATCTATCTTTTAGCTCGTATATAGAAGACAAATCGATATAACCATATTCAGATTCCTTGAAGTCTTCTTCTTTAATATTACCTTCTTCAATCATTTCAGCCAATTGATTCAATGCAAATAGAACTAAATGTTTTTCATCTTCATTGATTGAAACATTTGTCAATGTATGTTCTTACTCGCAGCTTATATTTTTCCTTTCCTAGTTTTATGTCTACAAATTTAAGAGTATACTAACATTATATTTGAAATCGATAAAACTATAAACCGATAAGCTTTATTTATTATTATGAACAGGAATGAACTCTTAAACTTTAAAGATGAAACTAATAGATGCTTTGATGAAAAACAAAGTATTGATTTAAATCTTTTTGAAAGCATTATAGGTTATGATGATATAAAAAAAATTTTTAAAATGTCGTTATCATCAGACAGAGCTGTGCATATATTACTTGTCGGTCCTCCTGCTTCAGCCAAGACATTATTCATGTTGGAGTTTTTAAAGCTCGAGAGATCATATTTTACATTAGGTAGTCATAGCACCAAAGCAGGGATGATTGACTATTTATTTGATTTTCGGCCACGATATCTGTTGGTTGATGAAATAGAACATATGCCATACAAGGACCAAACCTCATTACTGAGTATAATGGAAACAGGTATAATAACTGAAACAAAGTCACAAAAGACCCGTAGTACCCAACTGAAAACATGGATCTTTGCAACATGTAATAATAAAGAAAAATTACTATCTCCTCTTCTTTCTAGATTCATTATTTTCCATCTAAAACCATATAATCTCTCTAAATTTATAGAAGTTTCTAATGGGATTCTTATCAAAAATGATGTTCCATTTGATGTTGCTAATGAAATATCTCATGTTGTTTGGAACAAATTAAAATCTAGAGATATCAGAGATTGTATAAAAATTGCCAGGTTAGCAAAAACAATTGAAGACGTAGAATGGATCGCAAAAACTTTGAAACAATATAGAAAATAGTGACTTTCCTACTCTAACGGTATTTTTCTGTTCCGTTAATATTATTTTTGGTCCGTTTTCTTCTAAGCCAAAAAGCAATTATCAATAAACCAATTATGATAGATATATAAGAAAAAAATATCGTTTCATTTACTACCGTACCTGGTGGAAGTATTGCAAATATCTCCGATGATATCATATCTATTTCGAATGATTAAACTGTTATATTGTTTTCTAAATCCTGTAAATATTTTTTCTATAGATCTTTGATGTATTTTAACAGTAATGATAAAGATATCAATAAAAGTATTAGATTATAAATCCTCAATCAACAACAAATCTATAACATTATGAACAATGTCCAACAGCAATAATTACGAAGATTCTCGCACTAAAGGTAAACATGCTCATTCAACTGAGTATAGAAGATTGATCTGGGAAATGATTGTATGGCCTTTGATAATAGAACAAAATAGGCCTTACTTTTCAATTAACGAATATCAATCTAAACGTGTATTATTTTCAAAAGAAAGTAATATACCATCTTCCAAACTGTCTGGTGGATTAATATCATTAGTAGTAAAGGGAATTTTAATTAAGGAAGAACATATCTATTCGTTGCACTATAGATTAATTCCCTATCTTAGAAAAAAAGCGATCTTAACTTATGGACAAGCATTAAAGGAAACTTATACCAAGTAATCTCACATTAATACATCCGTTTTTTAAAATATTTATTAGGTGGGGAAGGGATTCGAACCCCTATATATTCGCTTTCAACTATTTCTGCAGGCGAACGCATAACCTCTCTGCCACCCCACCTCTGGATTAGTAAGAAAACTGAGAGATATAAATTTGAGTCTGTCTATTAACAAAATTCATTTGTAAAAAAAATTTTGTTCGATTAACTATTTAATTCCATTAAAATAACACATATTAAATTCTATTCATTTTTTATAAGTATTTTTGTAAGCAAGTAAAATATCATCAGATTTTATTGTTTTTCTCCCGGCATGAGTAGCAAGATCTATAGCTGTTCTCGATATATTGGTTGCCATCTCCTCCAGTATTGTTCTTAAAGTATCTGATGCTTCGTCGCTCACTCTTTCTGCCCCAGCCTTTTTTAATACTCGATTCATTACAGCTAATCCAAATTCAGGGTTATTACCCATAATATAAAAGTCCCAAGGGTAGTTAAAAATCTAATTAATAGTATAGATCAGTGAGGATAAAAATATTAAATTAATTCATTTAATATAGCCTTTCTAATTTTACCAGACCTCAAGGACATTGTAAAATATATATCCATCAATTCATCATTATCTGGCGGTCTACTGTGTTTCTGAAAAAATTTTTCAGAATAATTACCAATTATCGTTCCTACAATAAACCCATATGCAAAATCCTCGATTTTACCTTGAGAAGGAAGAAGATTTTGAGAGAAATTTATCATTTGGTGTATGTTTAGTGAATGAAATTTTAATAACGATTCTAACTCCTTTTTATCTGATAGGCTAAGTCCCAAAATTATTTAATTTTAGGCTTGTTATATATTTTTAATTATTATAAGTGTAAACAAATAATGTGATCATTACATGACAGATGTTAATAAATATAGATATATGTTATATTTAGATAATCCTCAATTTCTACCAGAGAATGCAGATTTTATCCTAAAAAAATCGAGAGAGATAACCAATTCAATAAAAATTACAATTAGAGACTGCAGGATCGCGAGTAGATTTATTGAATTAGATATCAGCCTTGAAAAAAAAGATAGCATATATAAAGTATCAAATTTGTTAAACATGATTTCTTCTACTAAAGAAATCATTGAAGTAAAAGAGAGACATTTAACCAAAACAGAGTCAATTAATAAAGCAATAATACTTTTTAATGATGAGAAATATTGGTGGTCCCATGAAGCATTAGAGATGGTATGGAAAGAAGCAATTGGACAGGAAAAATTAGTACTTAATGGGTTAATATTAATATGTGCTGCCTACGTTCACTATCAAAAAAATGAAAATAATATATGTTTTTCAATACTTCAAAGATCAATGGCAAAATTTTCTAATATAAAAGAGTCAACTTATCATTCTATCAATATTGACAAAATAAAAAATATAATTAGTCAAATATTGGACAATAAGAAAATTATAAAGTTTAGGATTTAAAACCTCCAAGAAAAGTGATTATTTTATTTTTTTCTTGTTCTTTTTTAAATAATTATCCTTCATCTCTTTAACAAATTGATCCTTCAAATGATACAATTTTTTAGGTTTCCTTGGTTTACATTCTGACAAAACGTATGAACACAAGAGAGGAAAATATACAGAAGAATCTCCATATACAATAACATTGCCAGTATGGGAAGATTTTATTTTTCCCCAACTTTTCCCTTCTTGAATCGTTGCCCCCGATAAACCACCAGTGTCAGGTCTTGCATCTGTCAATTGAATTACATAATCATGACCTCCTTCCTTTATTTTTAAAATCTGATATAATGTGGGACCGGTTTGTTGGAAGAAATTTTTTGGTACTCCTCCTCCTAACTCTATCCCTCCAGAGATATTGCTTTTCCATAAGATTGCTGCAGATTCAGAAATATCTAATAACAAATTAAGAGAAGGTAAAGAAGACTCAAAAAGAAGTGGAATCATATTCATTCCAATTGATGAATCAGTGAGTGATGGAATAAAAACTGGAACCTCCTGTTTGAAAGCAGAAACCATAAAAGACTTTTCAGGAGAAGAGGAATGATTATTCGCAGTCTCTCCAAGTCTATAAGAAAGATCGGATGTTGAAAGATCCTTTCCCGATTCAACTGTCCTTTTTCTTATACCTCTTATCATATTTTGTATAAGATGGTCTTGTCTCTGAAGTGTTTCTACTTCTTTGATATAAATATCGTAAATTCTAACGATTTGTTTAGAATATAATATATCATCATCGACATCAAAATGACCTTGCCTAACAGGCAAACCATAAGCGAAATGAAGATCGTGATATGCATTGGCCCCAGTGGTTATAACCCAATCGATAAACCCTTTTTCAATCATCGTTGAAATAGATTTACCCAGACCGATTGGAGTCATAGCTCCTGAAAGAGTTAAACAAACGGTGGCATTCGTGTCAATCATTTTTTTAAACATCATTGCAGCTTCTGATAATCGTCTAGCATTAAATCCAGTACATCCATAGAAAGTAATTAGATCAGAAATAGACATATTTGGATGTATATCGGGGGGTTCTATTTTTTTTCCAGTGAAACTATGTTTATTATTCACATGAGGTGATACTATTATCTGACTTTTATAAAATGCGATAGAAAGTTAATAATAAGTAAATATATTCTTATATTGTTACTATATTATTCTTTTTCAATGATATATAATAAAAAAGAAAAATTCCCTAACTATGATATTAAAGATTATGATATTCAACAAGGTAATTTAAACGACGTCATAAATCAAATGTCCAAAACTGGCGGGTTTGAATCTGTAAATTTGACTAATGGAATTACTACATTAAAAAAAATGATTGCAGAACCTAATTGTACCAAATTCTTATCTTTTGTAGGAGCAATTATCTCTACAGGCTTAAGAGGTATAATTAAAGATATGATAAAAAAAAATATGTTTGACTGTATAATAACTACATGTGGTTCTTTAGATCATGATATAGCCAGATATTTTGGTAACTACTGTTCGGGGGATTTGAATATGGATGACACTTTTTTAAAAAAAAAAAATATTCACAGATTAGGAAATGTATTCATTCCTGTCGATAATTATGGTCCTTTGATTGAAACTAAAATACAAGAATATATTTCTGAATTTTACAAACTGAACAGAAAGTTCGCAAGTTATGAATTCATTGACTATATAGGAAGTAAATTAGGGGAGACATCTTTTTTATACTGGGCTCACAAAAACAAAATTCCTGTTATAGTCCCAGGTATAGTTGACGGAGCAGTAGGAAGTCAGATCTGGCTTTTTTACCAGAATCACAAGGATATGTTTATAGATATTCTCAAGGATCAAACTAAAATTTCTGATATTGTATTTGAAGCGAAAAAAACCGGTGCGTTAATGTTGGGGGGTGGAATTTCAAAACATCATACTCTGTGGTGGAATCAATTTAGAGATGGATTAGATTATGCTGTTTATATTACTACAGCTAATGCTTGGGACGGAAGCCTAAGTGGGGCTGAGGTGAAAGAAGCAATTTCCTGGAATAAGGTGAAATCAGAAGCAAGTCAAGTAACTATACATGGAGAAATAACGACCTTATTACCTTTTATATATTCAGCTCTTTAACAACAAAGAGGTGTCTTTGTTAGTATAAAACACATCAATACATATCTCAATACTAATTACTCCAATTATGTGTATTATGTAAATGAATAATTTGGCTCTTTTGCCATTGTAATTTATGAAATAGCCATTACCTTAAAAAGGAAGTAAAAAATAGTAGTTTATTACATTGTTCTCTGGCAATAAAACACTATTTCGAATAAACTCATTTCACTTTCAGGCAAAACATCTTCTTGTGATTTTGGTTCTGACCATAGCATTTTCTACTGCGTTTATTATAAGATCATATCCTATAAAATATGGTTTTGCTTTAAATGAATTCGATCCATATTTTGATTACAGAGCTACTAAATATATTATAGACAACGGATTTAATGCATATTTAAATTGGCATGACTATGAATCTTGGTATCCTGAAGGTAGGTTTGTACCCACTACTTCCCAAGTCGCTCTTCACCTAATCGCCGCGACTACTTATAAAATTTTTGGTTTTGGTAGCTCCCTTTTGGATTTTGTTATAATGTTTCCGGTAATAATCGGATCTCTTACTACGATAGTTATTTTTGCTCTTGTACGAACACTAGCTGGAACTACAGCTGGGATGTTTGCAGGTTTGTTGTTCGCTTTCATGCCTGCGATAATTCAGAGAGGCAATTTAGGATGGTTTAAGTCAGAGCCTTTAGGGCTTTTTTTAGGACTCTTATCTGTCTATCTATTTCTATCTTCAATAAAAAGCAAAAATATTAAACGCACCATTCTAACCGCAGCAGGCGGAGGCTTAATCCTCGGATTAGCCAATTCCTCATGGGGTGGAATTCAGTATTTTAGTATTCCTTTGGCGATTTTCTTCTTTGCGTTACCTTTTCTAAGAAAAGATTCTATTTTCCTTTATGGAATTATTACTTTTACCGTAATGACTTTAGTAACAGCAGGCTCGTTTCCGCGACCAGGTATATCATTCGTTATAGGCCTTCCTGGTATAGCTCTTATTGTTGGAACCATATTTGCAATTGTGGGAACTATTATTAATACGAAAAGTTCTGCACTAAAAGCTAATCGAAATCTTGTAGCAGCTCTTGGAATATTTATTTTACTAACAGCTAGTATATTTATAGTAGGTGCTTATCAACCCTCATCTTTTCGCTATCTCGTAGCAATAAATCCATTTTTATCTTCCCATAATCCTCTGGTTGAATCAGTTGCTGAACATTCTACACCGACGGTCATAGATTATTTTACAGATTACTCGATATTACTTGTATTTGCTGGATTTGGGGTTTGGGTGTCATTTTCCAAACGAACAGATATGACGGTTTTTGCTTTAATAATAGGTTTAACCGGACTGTATGTTAGTGCAACTTTTGCAAGACTAATGGTATATTCGTCAATAGCTATTGTAATACTTGCCTCTATTGGGCTTTTTGAATTAACAAGGAGCATTCTACAAAACAGGGTGGAAAATCAGAACAAGATAAAGGAAAAGGAATTTAGAAAAAATATTAAAGAAGGTAAAATTTTACCAGACGTGAAACCACTGGTCAAGATATCATTCGTAGCAATGATTGTATTTTTAGTTTCAATTCCTCTGATTGATTATAATGGAGTGGTATACCCAAAGAATTTTAATTGGATAAGCTCTGCAGATATTCCTCCATCTATAGTAAATGGAGCAACAGGTTTCAGAATGCAAGTAGATGATTGGGTTGATGCATTAGACTGGATCGCTGACAACACACCCAAGGATTCGGTAATAGCCTCATGGTGGGATTACGGATATTGGATAACTACCTTAGGGAATAAAACTACCTTAGCTGATAATGCCACAATCAATCAAACAAGAATACAAACCATAGCAAAAATGTTAATGAGTGAACAAGAAACAGCTACTCAAATTGCCCAAAATCTAAAGGCAGATTATGTCCTAGTATATATCGTAGCAGACAGACATAATGGGCCCAATGGAAATTCTTTTTACACTTTGGGAAGTGGAGGAGATGAAAGTAAAAAACAATGGTTCATGAAGATAGGTGGTTTTCAGGAAAGAGATTATGTAGAAGATGATGGGTTTACTCCTAATTCGAATTTCTGGAATAATACTCTGCTTGGAAAGTTAATTCCTTTTACTCCTATATCATACGCATCGTTTGGTAATGGGATGTTAACAAACATCCAACCAGAATATTCAAGTGGAACCGTCGCGCTAAATCTTAAAGATATAAAATATCCAGTGAACTCAACAAGGGAACTACCGTTTAAACTAGTCTATGCTTCTCCAAGTTTTGAAAATGATAATGAGGACATTGTTTTTGGAGTATTCGTATATCAAGTTAATAAAAATTACAAACCAAATCCAGTTGAAATAGACTTGAGTAAAACTGCTAATGTAACTAAAGACAAAGAATCAAATACAGCAAATGAAAGAGCTCAAAATATGACAAAGGCAAATATGACACCATCAGATAATGTCGCGATTTTAGAAACTTCTCTTGGAAACATAACCTTAGAATTATTTCCACAAGCCGCTCCAAAACATGTTAACAGTTTTCTAAATCTCTCAAAAACCGGTTTTTATGATGGAACTATTTTTCACCGAATAGTAAAAGATTTTGTTATACAAGGAGGAGATCCATCAACTAAGAATACAACCCAAAAAGATCGGTGGGGGACAGGGGGACCTGGTTTCACTCTTGACGCTGAATTTAACGATATTCCACATGAAAGAGGAATAGTCTCTATGGCTAGAACCGCTGATCCTAATAGCGCAGGTTCACAATTTTTTATAGTTACGAAAGATTCAAGGTTCTTAGACAATCAATATACTGTTTTTGGAAGAGTCATTGATGGAATGGACATTGTTGATAAAATAGAAGCTCTTGCTACAAACAAATCGTCTGACCAACCAATAGATTTTGAAGACGCAACGGTGCAAAAAGTTATAATAGAACAGAGAAAAGACACGAAATAGAAAATTGACTCTTTTTCTTTTTTTCATTATAACAAGATATGAATGAATTAGAAACACTCATCATGAGTGTCCAAAGAAAACTGTTAGTAATGTACGATGATTTAGATCTGTCCGATCTTTCTTATTATAACCAGGTTTTTATTTTATTAGTAGAAGAATCAAAAGGTTCTGCTGGAGGGAGGGGAGGTGGTTCTGGACATCGTAAAATAGCTCAAGTAAGTGCATTTAATATTGATAATAGAACGATTGAAAAAATATATGATACTAAGGATGAGAATATAATAGAAAAATTTGAGATCCCTTATAGTGCAATAGCAATAGATATTAAATTATCTGACGGAAGAGAATTTGTAGTTCAAGGAGTAATAGACCAAGAAATGATAAAGAATTACGATAAAATAATTTTTTCCCATTCATCGACATAATATAATTAGGAAAAATTATAAGCGTTTAATACATTCCCATAAAAAAGACAATGAACAACAATAAAAAAATTGTTGGTGGAGAAATCATAGGAATAGGTTCAGATTTTGTGGTTATTCATAAACATGGAAAAAGATTTTTAATTGAAGTAAATTTTGCAACATTAAAGGAGCTTAAATTTTCAACTACCCCCTACGGATCACAAATCTAATATCCTTTAAAGACTATATTCTAATCCTAAAAGATAAATTTAGTTATTTCATATTTTATAGAAGTCATACCCTGTGAAAATAAATTCAAAATTAGAACTGAGATATAAAAAGAAAGACTCAGGTAATATTCCTCATCCTACTCTTAATAATAATCCTAAAATAAAATATAATAAAAAAGCTGAATCAGAATTTTTTGTAGACAACTCTGCTTTAGCTGGATTTACAGGGGAACGTATTTTGTACATGGCACTAAGAGAGTTGATTGAGAATTCTTTAGATTCTTGCGAGGTTCATCATATACTTCCCAATATTTCGGTATCAATACGGCAAATTGATATCGAAAATGATCTATGGACTATCTCTTGTCAAGACAACGGTGTAGGGATCAATTCTGAAAAGGTACCTGTTGCTGTCTGTTCTTTTTTAACATCTGGTAAATATGTGGAAAAACAACAAAGAGGATTATTTGGAGTTGGACTTAAAATGATAGCGGCATTTTCCACAAAGGATACAGATAAACCCATAAAGGTATGGTCAAAATCTATCGATGAAGAGATAGAATATTATTATGAATTACGAACTGATATTACAACAAATAAACCTATAGTTTTAAACAAAAAAACTGTAACAAAAACAGAAAATGTGATCAAGTACAAACATGGTTTTAAAATTGTTGCAACCTTGAGAGCAAGATTATCTCATATAACCAAAAATAAAATTTACGATTACATCTCTCAAACTAGCATTGTTAATCCATATTCGGAGTTAATTTTTGAAAATGATGATGGGAAAATAATCTTTAAAAGAAGAACTGATATAATGCCTGAACCAGCAAAAGAAGTACTTCCTCATCCAGCTGATATGGACTTGCAAACTTTAAAAAAGGCAATTTTAAACTTTTCAAATCAAAAAATTTCTATTCAAAACGTTCTATCTAGTTCATTTCAAAAACTTTCTCTTGAAAAGGCTCGTGAAATCATACGTATCTCTGAGATAGGTAACAAATCAGCTAATCTTTTTTCAGAAAGTGACCTCATCAAAATAGTGAATGTATGTAAACAGATGAAATTTCAGTCTCCTCATACTGACCATTTGAGTCCAATCGGTGAAAAAATATTAACCACAGGGATGATGGCTGAATATGTTATTGTTAACAATAAAGATCAGGTTAAATCTGTAAATCCTAGTGAAGATGGACATAATCAAAATGTTAGAATATTAAAACCGTCTCTTACTTCTTACTCCTCACGATCTATTGTAATTAATAATAGACCAACAATTATTGAATGTGGGATTGCCTATGGAGGAGATATAAATTCCTTCAAATTATACAGATTTGCAAACAAGATTCCGTTACTGTATGATGAGGGCTCAGATGTTGCAAGAGAGGTAGTATCTGAAGTTGGGATTAATAAAATGGGTATCACGAAAAAGGAAGCAAAAGAACAGTTTGCAAATAATCAAAATAATAAATCAGATAGAGCGGTAGAACTTCTTCCTCTTCATATATTTTTTCATATATGTTCTACAAAAATACCCTATAAAAGCGCAGGAAAAGAAAGTATAGCATCTGAAGGCGAAATGAAAAAATACATGAAATTTTGTCTATCTGACCTTTATAGAAGAGTTAGTGCACAGATACGTCGAGATTTAAAAATCAAAGATGATGAAAATAGATTAAAGTTATACAAATATTATATCCCAT
>DASUZI010000296.1:0-5072 GCA_036376955.1 Nitrososphaeraceae archaeon | reverse complement strand
TCCTATTTATTAAAAAATAAAGTATAATTACAGAATAATCACCCCTTATTGCAAAATGAGATAATAAATATTTAGATCTCTAAATATTAATTAATTAATACCAAGACTTGAAATTTGTAAATGAAAGTGAATTCCCCTCACAATTAATATGTTTATTATCAAAAAAAATAATATAATATAAATTCACAAATTAAAAGAAACAATAAATTGGATTACAATAAAGGATTGAAATTTCCTTAACAATACCACCACAATAAAAATATTCTTTCAAATATTATAATGAAAAAATTATGTTTCCTATTATAATATCAATATAATATTTTAAAGATAATTATTTGGTTATAATATTACTAAATATTTGAAAAGAGAAGAAAAAATACAAGAATCATTTGCAAGTCTGAGAATCAGGAGAAATTTCAAATATTAGTAAAAGTGGTATTTTTTTTCATAAATGAAATCTTCATTTTTAATAATAGTAGTAGGACTTATTGTAATTTCTTATTATTTATCCTTTGATTATATAATACAAAATCAATCAACAACAGCAGCACAACTACAACCATCTCAATTACCTCCAATAACTAGTGGAGAAGGAAGCAACAAGTCAGCAACAGCACCATTTCCATCAGAAAATGGTGGAGGAGAAGAACAGACCCCACCAACACCTCCTCAATGTCCAACGGGTCAACACCTTGACCAAACAACACAACAATGTGTTCCAAATATACCACCTCAAACCGATACTTCCTTCCACTTTACAGCAGCTGGTGACTTTAGAGATAATACTAACACTGATGAAAACATGGCATCAAACAATCCAGAGATTGTTCTAATACTTGGTGACTTTTCATATAATGGTAATGCTGCACAGTGGTGGTCTAAAAACATGGATGCTCTTAACAATCTCAATATTATTGGAGCTATTGGTAATCATGACGATCCAAACGAGGATTTCCTTAATTTATGGCCACTCAATAAAGGTAAATGGGAATTTATTTACAAGGTAGAGAATGTTGCTTTTGTTGCTTTTGATACAGAAAAAAATGATCCATCAACAATTGATCCATTATTAGCACAAGCACAGGCAGATTCAACTGTAGAACACATTATTCCTTTTGCTCACAAGACATTATTCACTCCAACTCCAGGTAATCCATTGAAACCAGATGCTAATAAAGGATATTTTGATGTGTTTAAAAAATACGATAAAATTAGAATGATATTGGGAGGACATAACCACTTTTACGCTAGGATGAATGCAGTTTCAGGAACAGATTTTGTTTATGTTACTGTTGGAAATGGAGGAGCCAATCCACACCAAGATTCAGGAGAGACTGGTTCCCCACCAAAACAATATGTCAGAAGTAATGGAGCTTTACATTGTGATGTCAATAACGAAACAATAAGTTGTAAGATGATATCAAATGAAGGAAAAGTATGGGATGAATTTACCATAACTCCTGGTAATCCTCCGAAATCACAACAAGACCCAGCTCAAGCCCCAAAAATAATTACAAAACAAATACCATTAATAGAAAAGCATTCTCAACCAGGATATCTTATCTTAACAACAAATATTATCAATGATAATGGAGGTACAAAACTTGCATCAGACTTTACAATAATCATAGCAGGGAATACATCAACTCCTTCATTTCAAGCAATTCAAACACCTGAAATTAAAACTGTCTCCATTGAAGAAGGTGAATATTCAGTATATGTAAACAATATTCAAGGATATAGTGTCTCTCAACAGAATCAATGTGAAGGTGATATTAAATCGGGAGAGGTTAAAACTTGTTTGATTACTATAGATGATGTTGAATCAACAATACCATTGTCATCATCATCTAAATTACCATAATCACAAATTAACGATGGAGAATATTTTGTCTAGACATGGATAGCACATTGACTTGAGCATACATATTTAGATAATTTTTATATTTTTATTTATACTTTCAACTATCTCTATTTAGATACTAAAAATTGGATAAGAATCCTAAAAAAATTTTCTACTAATGCAAGATGTTTCTATAATGAATAAACTTATCTTTTACATGATCTATTTTATCAATTACCAAAATAGTTTGACCAAACTCGCTTGGTAAATCTATAGGAGTTACACTATCTGAAGGTATTCTATATTTTACTATCTTTTTATCCATTTCATAAACTGGATTAGTCTCAAGTATTAGATTTGATAATTCATTTTTCAATAAATTCAACTATTTC
Source organism: Nitrososphaeraceae archaeon (assembly GCA_036376955.1). Classification (GTDB taxonomy): domain Archaea; phylum Thermoproteota; class Nitrososphaeria; order Nitrososphaerales; family Nitrososphaeraceae; genus TH1177. Next base: position 2,837 of record DASUZI010000296.1, on the reverse strand, counting down.
AATCCAGTTTGGTTCATTACCCGACTCAAAACGATCCAAGAGTTTTAATTCACCAGTTTCTGGATTGATCGCATATACTGCTACATGATCTGATTTCTGTCCTGCAACAATTACAAAATTACCATTAGGATCAATGTTGAATCCACGTGGAATCTCTTCAGTATCATAACTTTCAATATAAGCAAGGTTACCTGTGTTATAGTCAACAGAAAATGCAGTAATTGTGTTGGTTGCTCTTTCACTTACATATAACCATTTACCATCAGGTGTTATGTGAATATCTGCAATTTTAATAGTAGTATCTTGACTATCTGGTGTTAATTCATTATTCATAATAGAGGGTGGAAATACTGAAATTCTTTGGATTTCCGTTAAAACCCCTGTCTTGTTATTCATCTCATAAGAATAAACCGTACCATCCAGTTCATTTGATACATAAATAAACTTGTTATTTGGTGAAAAAACAAAATGTCGTGGTCCAGAATCGTCTCTAGTATATACCACGTCAGGATCATTTGGTGTAAGAGTTCCAGTGGATGCATTAAACAAAAATTGTTTTATCTGATCATTTCCTAATTGAGGTACATATACAAATCTGTTTGATTGATCAACTAAAATTGAGTGTGGCTTTGGACCAGTAGGAATTATTTGAATAGGTTTTGCTTGGACTAAACCATTGGCTTCTATTGGATTTACTACAATTTTTGCTCCAGTATAGGATACTGATAAAAGAAAACGTCCTATCTTATCTAATGAGATATATACCATGTTATCAGGTAATGATTCTTTAAAAAGCTGAGTTAGCTTACCAGTCTCTGAATTAATTGAATAAGAAATTATTGAAAAAGGTTCTGAACGAACAGAGGCATAAAGAAAACGATGATCTGGACTTAGAGCCATATGCATTACATTTGGAGCAGCAGGTACCTTTTCCACCATTGTTAAATCTCCTGTTTCAGGGTTTAACTTCATCACATCTATATTTCCATCACCACCATTAGAAATATACACAAAGACTCTATTTGAATTAGCATACACAAAGTGAATATCCGAATTAAGATAATTTATTACCATAAAGAGAATTGGAATCATTAGTACCGCCATAAAGATTTGGAGCATGAAACTATAAAGTAGTTTTTTGTTATTATTAATTTATTGGTATTGTTATTTTTAATTAATATTATAGCTTCAACTATTTTTGAAAGGATTTATTTTGGTTCTCTTTATTAGACTAACAAACAGAGATAGGTCCAACATAGATTAGCAAATCATGCGCCGGAAAAATAGTTTTCATGTCTTTGATTAATAACGTTTCTTCTCCTAAGGTTTTCTATCAATCATCAAGAAATATTTTTTATTTAGTAAGATTCGATAACTCTTGTTATTTAAAACGATAAATTCCAATTTGAAAAAATGAAGTCATGTATCTGTATTGAGGAAAATATCCTTATAGTTATTAATAATATTAACTTAAATTTTTTTATTGATTCCTAAAATATGTACTCCAATAATTATTTTTAAAACAATATTCTTTATTAATTTACAATATCATATGTTACACATTATACAATAATAACATGGATCTATTAATTTTATTTAAGAAAATAGATTTAGCTAAATGCTTATCTCAAATTTATGGCAATCAGGTTATTTATTAAAAAAAATATAAGATATCCAAAGTTACTTCAAATACTTTTCAAGAAAAGATACTGTCTTTTGCCAAGCATCTTGAGTTTCTTGTGGAGCATAATTATCGCCAGACGGGTTTGCAAATGCATGTCCTACCCCTTTGTAGATATAAATTTCATTTGTTATTCCATTAGCATTTAATGCATCCTCAAATTGTTTTACAGAATCCACAGGAATTGATTTGTCTTGATCTCCAAAGATTCCTAATACAGGCCACTTTATCTTTGAAAGAGACTCTTGATCAGATACCAAATTACCATAATAAATTATAGTTGCAGCTAATGGATATTCTGGTTCTGTGTTTAATGCTAGTTGAAGAGATTGTCCACCACCAAAACACCAACCTAGAGAAGCGATTTTAGAGGAATTAACATTTTCTAAAGATGATAGGTATCTTACAGCATGTTGGAGATTGTTTATTGATTCGGAAGGATTTTCTCTTACTTTACTAACTAGATTCTGAGCAGATTCTGTAGTATTAGCCACCTGACCATTATAGAGATCTACTGCTAAAACAACATATCCTTTTTTGGCTAGAGTTTCAGCCATATTTTTTATATTTTCGTTAAGTCCCCACCATTCATGGATCATTATCACTGCTGGGAAAGTATTATTGTTATTATTTGTAGATTTATTGCTTTCAACTGATGGTAATGTTGTTGTTGTAGAAATTGGATAAACAAGATAACCATCAGTATTCTCAAAATAATTAACAGTTTTATTTTCTAATGTGATTGATGAGTTTTTAACATTTAATTTACTAAGCTCAGTTACATTCTTTGTATTACCGTTATTGGCGGATTGTTGTTGTTGTTGTCCTTCCGCCAATGAAACAATATTATTTAATGAAGTAAAAGAACTTGTCAGGATAATAAAAAGTACAAAAACTATTGCAATATATGGTTTATACAATGATGTATCAATTACAATATTATATTTAATACTTGAGTCATGCATTTAACCAAAATATATAACATTATGATTTTTCTCTATCTAAACTACAATATTAATAAACTTTTGAAATTTATACAGATAATTTGGTAATTTTTTTTATAGTTTGTTTACTTACCCCTTAAATAGAATGGTAGAAAAGATTACAATATTACTATATTCAGCCGCTGCAACTACTTTAATTGCCGGGATACTGC
>DASUZI010000295.1:0-2207 GCA_036376955.1 Nitrososphaeraceae archaeon | reverse complement strand
AACATAATAATGACTTGAAATAGAGAGACATTTTCATGTATGTTAATAAGCGCTAAAAGCTATTGCTAAGAACGTTCTCTTTATGGTATGAAATTTAGATAAATTTCTTTTTGGATTTTTTATATTCTGCAATACAAGCTTTATGATACTTAAGAATAATGGATATAACTGCATATTTTTGGGAATTAAATGATTTATTTAAGAAAACTAATTTAATTCCAATAGAACCCAAAAAGCGTGACATTTCATAAGATCAAATTCCTTCATCCAATTTTATTTTCCAGTTCTTTTGCACATTTAGATATAATCAATTATTCGACTAAATTTGATTCGTATATCTATATTTCTGTCTATCCTGATTTCTCCATTTCACGCCTAATTTTTAATATTAGAGATAGATTTAAGATTCAATCATTCGGTTCCCATGTTTGGCTAATATACAATATGGTAGAATTGGTTTAAATCTCCTTACTAATTAATTCAATATCGTACCTACTTCGTTTGTAATCCTTTCGTTTCTTTCAGATATTTCATTCCTAGTATAGGATAATAGTTCTAGACTATGTATTAGATGTATTTTAATGTTGAAGTCATGTGGCTAATTTCCAATACCATCTAAATGAACTTAATATCAAGTTTTTGTAGAATATAAGCAAATTCAACAATTATAATAATGATAGGACATTATTTTATTTATGCTAGAAGTAAAGATTGGCAGAAGCATAGTTAATTTTGGTCTTATAGTAGTTGATATGCAAAATGGTTTTGTCAGCAATGACGGTTCATATAATAAATTAGGAATGAACATTGAAAATTATCAAAAAGTTATTCCTAAAATCAAGGAATTAATTAATTTTTGCAGAGAAGAGGATATTCCAATTTTTTATACAGAAGCTGTACGTGAACCAAGTGGGATTGATCTAATGATTCATGTACATAATATTCTTCCAAGAACAAGGGAAGAGAGACTCCAAAATCAGAATATACCGATTTGTGTGCGAGGAACATGGGATGCACAAACAATTGATGAAATTAAACCAACAGAAGAAGATCATATAATAATAAAAAGACGAGATTCTGCATTTCAAGATACAGAATTAAGGATGTGGCTAAATACATTAAAAATAAATACGCTAATATTTTGTGGAATAGATACTTCTATTTGTGTAGAGACTTCTTTAAGAGATGGATTTAATATTGGCTATGATATAATATTGGTTTCTGATGCTACTGCTTCTGGGATAAACAAGCATTATGATACCACAATAGAAAGAGTTAGAGACTATTACGGGATTGTTACAGATTTAAGTAATTTACAAAAGATAATCAAGAAATTAGAACAGATTAGTAGTGGTGAGGTCAACTCTGATATAGACTTAGAAGAGAGAATAAGTGCATTTCTTGAAAAAGACAAGTTAATAGACGTAAGAAAAAACTAAAGGAGACTTGCTGCGTAGTTAATAATATGTAATTTATCTAGAAGAATTTTAACTTTCGTCAATGTGATATTATTTTTACTCTTTTTAATAATATTTTCATAAATGATGAATTAAATTGAAAAATTAAATAAAAATTATTTACAATAACTGCTTACAGTAAACAAATTGATAATTTGAAGGGTTACGATAAAGATATTATTCTTTGCTACATGTATATCTTTGAAAGAAGAAATGACATATAACAAAATACTAGTTCCATTTGATAGCTCAAAACCATCTGAAACTGCATTAGAACATGCAATAAAAATCGCAAAAATGTCAGGAATTTCTTCTGCTAATTCCACTGTCAATGTCATATTATTGCACGTTGTACAACAGATACCTGTACCATCTACTTTTGGATTTGGGTTGTTTAAATCAAGCAAAACAGAAAATATGGTTAATCTGGAACAATACCTACAAGATATTACACTTGAAATTAAATCCGATATTGAAAAGATGTTTAAAGAAAAGGTAGAAAAATATAAGAATATTGAAAATTTCTCTTTGCAATCACAAGTACTAATTGGTAATCCATCTGATGAAAAAGTAGATCTCATTATCATTGGAACAACAGGATTGACAGGAATAAAAAAAATCAGAGCAATTGGTAGTGTTGCTAGAAATGTATCAGAAAAAGTAGAATGTCCTGTTATGTTAGTTCGTAATTAGAATGATACTATATTCAACAAAATACACATTATAATTTCTCTTAAAATCACAAACAAA
>DASUZI010000294.1:0-11376 GCA_036376955.1 Nitrososphaeraceae archaeon | reverse complement strand
ATTTAAAATCTTTATAAAATTTTACTAATCTAATAGAAATTATTATCAAATATTAGTTCTTAACTTAAGATAATTTCACCTCTCTATCTTTAACTAGACATACTTATTTGTTATAGCTTGATAATCATTATACGGAATTAATAAATGTATCAAAGCAGGTACACATGAGTTTATTTACATTCTAGATGCATGGATGGATAATTTAATCTTCTCCCAGAATATTAGTAGTTCTCTCTTACAATTAAAATTTTCTCCAATGGTCTAAGTAAATAGCATTCTATATCAATTATGTCAAAAAATTTTCATTATTATTTATAACCAACCATTTCTTAACAAGATTATGGTTAACATGTTTATCATCTAATGACCTAACAAAATATTTTTAGTAACAAGCTTTTTTTATTATAAATTAATTTAAGCACTGAATTTGGCAATAATTTCTTTTTAAAGACATAAAAGAGACTACCCTCATAATATATACTGTTTCTAGTTCATTATATACCAAGTCAAGTTTATATTATATAGCAACAAACTAAATTAAATTAAATAAAGAAAATTTATGATATATTCTAAAAAACAATCTAATACATAAATAATATATATGAAAAAATCTATAAAAGATTTATTTGTTAAGTTGAAAATAATATTAATATAGTAATTTGTAATGAGATCCCAAAGAAATATTGAAAAAAATATGGACAAGAAAAAAGTGATGATAATAGAAGATGAAATTGATATTCTTCTTCTTTATAAAGATTATCTAAACAATAAAGGTTTTTCAGTTCTAGCTACATCTACTACGGCTAATGAAGCATTAAAAGATTACGAAAACTTTTATCCTAACATGATTATATTAGATTATAATCTTCCCGGAAAACTCAGCGGATTAGAAGCAGCTAAGCAAATACTAACAAGATATCCCAGCGTTCCCATAATCATAGTAACAGCTTATGAGACTGTTAAAAATGAGATGTCAAAAGACCACTTTTTTGCTGATAAAAAGATTGTCCTTTTACTTAAACCTATTAAATTACATATACTTGAGTATACCGTTAAAACTCTTCTAGAATAGTAAATTAATCAAAATCCTTGATTTATGACGATAAATAGAAAATTGAAGTTCATCTAAACGAAGACTAAAGATAAGTTATCATGTGTTTGAATTCTTTTCTTTTGTTTAAATCTAATTCAATTTTTATACATGATTATTCTATTATAAAAATTTTTAAATATTCAATGACATTTAATAATTTATTCATTGTACCTTTTTTGACTTATAATTTGATATAATACAGCAATCAAGATAGAGTTTCTGGCAAAGAATTCACTTATTAAAATTAAAATTCTGAATCTTTAAAATAATTTATGTTAGATTTTTTATAATAAAAGATAAGAATGTTTATACTAGTAGAGATATAGGATATATACAATGAAGCGTAAATTAAGTTTTTGTCAATCTGCACTTCTGTGTGATTGAATAATCTTCCCAATATCCTATAATAAATTTTAGATTCGTTATAACTTTGAATCAAATAACTCACACAACATACAATTGATAAAAATTTTATTGAATATTGAAGATCATGGAAAGAAATATAGAACATGATTCCAGGAGGATTACCACAAAATTGGAAATATATATAGATTTTAAAAATGATTTAACGATTATTGCTCATCAAGTCAATGATCTAGTCATTTATTCTATTCAAAATGAGGAAGTCTTACACAGTAATGTCAAAAACATATCATTATTTAACGAATTAATCGAAAATGGTAACTGGAAAAGGTTCACTAATTTTGACAATAATATGTACAATACCTAGAAAATGATACTACACAATGGGTTTAATAATAGAAGGCTTGTATATTATATAAGAAACATGATATTCATAGCCATTTATCTTTCGATAAGTTAACTGAGCATAATATATTCTTAGATTATTTTTAAATGATTTTAAAACTTTAAATCAATTAGTCCATAAATTGAGAATTCAAATTTTCTTCTAATAGGTAGAATTTAAGTGTACTATGATTTTATAAATTTAATAATTTATATTCCATATTTTTATCTAAGATCATCCTAGGTTGAAAATTAATTAGCTAGATTCTAATTATTTGTGATTATAACCATGACAACTTTATTATGTTTACATAACGATTTTTGCTTTTACAGATGACTCTGTTAACTCTATAGTATTATCTAAACCTACAATATTTAGAATAGATTTTATGTATCCATGAAAAAATACAGACCCTTTTTTACCTAGCCTATGTCTAATAACAATTATTTTCCATCCGTCTTGGTTTATTTCATCATATGTACCTAATAATCCATATCTGCAAATAATTTTTTCTAAATATTCAAAGACATTTTGTTGAATTAATTCTTTTTTCCAAAATAAAATTGTGTCCTTAGGAATTGTTTCACCTAGTTCTAAACCAATTTTAAAAATATCTTGGTCTTCCATATTTTCTAAAAACTTTGTTAGAATTTCTCTATTTAGGATCACTAAGTCGATTTTTGATAGAAACCGATTGAATTCAGAGTAATGTTTTAGAATAATATTCACGAGTGCATTAACCGAAATGCCCATACGTTCAGCCTCTTCATCTAATATATTTGATACGTATTGTTCTACTCGGAAAGAACGAGTCGAATTAGGCATTATTTTATTGTTAATAAAACGTTCTATAATTGTGTTATGTTGTGTTATATCGTGTTGTTTTGTATTAATAATATTGAAAATGTTAATGTGTAAACAAACTGCTTATAAGACATACCCTTAGCACATGTCATATGACCACGACGCCTGAATTATTACATACCGATATTGAGAAAATTGATGATAATTGTCCTAACTGTCGAAATGAGAATATTATATTTGATTCATCGAATGGAGAAATGATTTGTACTTCATGCGGTATGATCATCAAAGATCGAATAGATTCCATTGGGATAGAATCCGAACCTATGAAAAATATTGAAAATAACTTGAGTGTGGGGATGCCTTTATCATTAGCACATTACGATAAAGGACTTTCAACAACTATTTCTTCATCGAATGTAGACGCCTTTGGTAGTCAATTAAATACCAGTCAATTAGCTAAAGTAAGAACTATTCGTCATTGGAATAAGATATCTAGTAATAATCGCAGTTATCATAGGAACTTAAAAAATGCGTTTGGCATATTATTAAGGATAAAAGATAAGCTTTCTTTAAGTGACACTCTAACAGAAAAATCAGCCTATTATTATCGGAAAGTAGTAGAGAAAAGGATAACAAAAGGTCGCTCAATTAAAGAATTTGTTGTGGCATGTGTATATGTCGCCTGCAGGGAAATGAACATTCCTCGAACTTTAGATGAGATTGCAGATATTGCTAATGCTGATAAAGTTTTTGCAGGAAAATGCTATCGATTGCTCTTACGCAACTTGAAAATTAGACTTCAACCTATCGATTCAACGACGTATCTAAGTAAAATTGCAAATAAAGGAGGTATAAGTAAAAAAACTTTACATAGAGCAATAGAAATGATGTCAGAAATAAAAGAACATCCATTTTCTTCAGGCAAGGATCCAACTGCTTTGTCAATTGCTGTTCTATATGCAGCTTGCTTAGAACAAGGAGAAAATATAAGTCAATCTCAAGTTGCTATTGCAGGGGAAATGAGTGTAGTGACGTTGAGAAAAAGATTTTTAGATGTAAAAGTTATTTTTCCTCATATCCCCAATAACACCATAGAACTGAGAAAACACAAAACTTAACCAGATTTTTACTTTGAAGTCATCTCAGATTAGGGTCATTTATTAGTTTTATATAAGGTCATAAAGTTGAGAATAAAGACAGATAGAAAGTCTATGATTTTAAGTTGAACATATACATGAACATGGAACAAGAAAATGTTCTCATCATCATTTACCTATAAGTTTACAAATAAGAATATACTGTAAGTTATGAAGATTACTTAACAAAAAAACTAGTCAATTTTAATTTTTTCCTGTAAATGAATTGTGACTAAATATAATTTTAGAATGATTTTATATGTATTGCTAGTTCATTTGAGTTTTATTTCCCAGTATTATAGTTTTAATATTACTAGTAACTACGATTTTTAAAAATAAATTATTAATATCTTATACTAAAATTAGTATTTATTATGATTGAAGATAATATGATGATTCTTTTAAGTTAATATTAAAACATACAATAATTATAAGAATTATGTTAGATTAAAATTTTAATATTTACCAAGAGAATAAAAAATAATATTGAATAATGATATTAATTCCACCAATTTGTCCCATTGACTATTGTGATTTCGCCTCTAATTTCTCCATTGGGATTTTGCTTAGTGTGAATATTAACGTAAGTTTTTGTATCATTAAATAACTTAACGAGGTCATTGATAGTTTTTCCTTTAAGGGATCCTTCCAAGTCTGCTGCAGTTACTTTTCCTTCAACCAAAGTTCCGTTGAGAATATTAAGAGGTGTTGAGGCTTTTAAGAGAGAAACGATAATCTCTCCATTTTGTCCAAATTCACCTAAATGAATGTGTGATGCTGTTATATTATCCAATTTCGTTACATTTACCTTAAAATTTATATTATTATTTATTAGTTCAAATAATGCTATACCTGTACTATTTGTATTAACAGGAGGAACTTCTTCCATTCCTGTTAATGGAGTAGAATATTTATTATTTTCAGCAAAAGAATTATTGAACGAGAGGAAAGATAGAATGATTGATACAGATGATAGTAGTAAAATATAACTATTTTTCATATTTTTCCATGTTAAGCATATTATATAATCATTACGGAAAAAACTTTTAGAATGATAATTAATTTTTAAATTATTTGAATTGTGATATACTAGGGTAATATATAATAACTTGACAAAAGTAATATTATAACAAGCTCTATTCAATATTAGTTAAATAGTTCAAACAATACAAAAATGAAAAATTATTTAGTCAACTTGGATTTTATTTCCTTAACAATTTCGTTAGTGGATACAATTAAATCACCTAAAGCATCACCTTTGTTATCTCGAATTACAACAATTTCTCCAGGTCCAAAATGACAATTTTTTATTTCTAGCGGTATTTGACGACTAGTGATATAAGCAAGAAACTCAAAAAAATTAGGATATGTTTTATTGTCTTTATATATAAATCCTACTCTCCCACTACTAATTAGACATGTCTCTGCTATTGGAAAAGCAAAATGATTCTTGTTATCTGTACATATTAAATCAATTATTTGTTTTTCAATTTGCAAATCATTTGACTTTTTCCAATTTTCTGAAAGTTTTTCTAATAGGTCAAAATCCATATAGTAATTGATATGCTCTCATGATTAAAAATGTTCTTTTGAATTTAATTTAAAAAAAATTTAATCTTATACATCTTTAATATGAGTTATCATTTTAGAAAATATAAGTTAATGAGAAGTACTCATATTACAGATCATCAAATTCGAATAAAATTATAAGCACTATATTTTGGAATACATTCTAATATTAAAAGTATATTAATACTTAAACTTGCTATTTGATTATTTTTTTACGATTTTTAACACATATTTTATAAAACTAGAAAATATTAAATAAAAGATGCTTTCAAAAAGAAATTGAACTATATCATCAAAATATATGAACTGGCAGATTTGCTATTCTGTTGAATACTTAAATTCATCTTTAACATAGTCACATAACTTTTATTGATATAATTTTCATACTAAAGTATTTTTAAACTTCAAACATAAAAAAAATATAGATTCAACTTACTACATTCGTACAATAACAAAGATCCATCTCTTTTAAACCTAATTAGTACATTCTACTAAATTAGAATACGACTTACAATGCTATAGGTTTATCAGTTATAATCCCGATATATTTTTATTTCAAGTTCGAGTGACCTAAAATATAAATATTTAACTTTCTATATTAAGTGATGACATTAATAGGCAATTTATTTAGATGGATTCATGGTAAACTTAGTAATAAACCTACTAATTTTTCATGGGTTATTGAAAATAAACTTGCAGGTAGCGGAACTCCTATGACCTTAGAACAATATAGATGGCTTATAAAAAATAACATTCGCTCAATTGTAACAGTGAGAGAATTTCCGTTACCAGAAAAATGGCTATATGATAGTGAAAAAGATACCAGTATTAAAGAAGATTATAGGTTTGAGTATGTCAAAGATTACGGTGTGCCTACACTAGAAAAGTTAGATAGTATTGTTGACTATATAGACTTTAAAATTATGAAAGAAAATAAACCATTATTAGTTCATTGTGCAGCAGGTAAAGGGAGAACAGGGACAATTTTAGCTGCTTATTTACTAAAAAAAAGGAATATTTCTTCACTTGATGCAATAAAAAAAATAAGGATCATCCGACCTGGCTCGATTCAATCGAAGATTCAAGAAGAAACTATACATGAATATGAAAAATTTTTAAAAAGTAAATAGAAAAATATAAAATTTTGTTCTATTATTCAATATTATAATTTTGACAATATAATTATTATCATTGTGAAGTGTTATTCTAATCACTTTAGAATATTTTATACCCTTAAATTCTATTAACCTATTAAAATGAAATATACCCATTTTACTATATCTGGTCCTTACGGTTCGAAGAAATTGAGTTTTATTTGATTTGTTATCTAATTCCTTTCCTCTTCCCTACTGCTCGAATGTTAAAAAATAATTTTTTATTCTTTCTAGATAATGGTAAATTAATAAAAATAATAAGATCTGAACTATTAGATGGGTAAAAGAAAAAAATCAATTAATAAGAAAATTAAGTAATGAAATTAGGAAATAATAGAAAATATTATATCAAATGTATCTTAGGTTCTTTATATTGATGTGACTCTTACTCTGTCAATTTTAAACCAAACTGCTCGACTATCAAAATGTTCTATTAAAATTTTAGGAATATAGAATTTATCACTATCTATAGTTCCTTTTTTTGTCAATACGTATTCTGTGCCCACTTCTTGAACTTCTCCCAGATCTTCTTCATCTCTTAATCCTCTTGCTTCATTTTATATACAACTATTGGATTATATATTGAAAAATCAGATGACATCTGGGAATAATCACATATATTTTTTATAAATAATCTATTCAAATTAATTTGATTTCAGCGTTAAATACTTATTAATTGAAGCTCTGTATCTTATCTATTATTGATTTGACTTAATCCGATAACATCTTATTGCAAGGCAAATCTTGATACATCTGTATCTGTGGATATTTCGAAAACAGTTTGAACTATTCCAAGCATTGGAATCCAACGCTACGAACATGTTTGAACAAGAAATGATTAAAACGATACCAAAATTACTCGAAAATGATTCTATTAAATTAATAATAATTATTTTTTGAATTAAAAAAACGAACAAATGTACGGCTTGTAAAAATGAATTGTGTTTTTAAATTCCTAATTTTATTTACAATCACAATATTCAATCTTAAATGAATTAGGGAAGAGATTGCCTTATTTTATTTATCCTTTGAATAATATGCTCATTGCTTTTTACAAAATCTTCGAGAATATTAGTGCATTCTTTCACATCTATATTAGACATCATATTATCAGTCACCCAATGAGCAAAATCGTCGATTGTCCTCATATAGAATGCTGATTTTTCTCCTGCATTGGCTAACTTTTCAAATTGGTCTGGAGTTGTTTCATCTTTTTTTTCATTCATATTAATTTAATAAAATCTTTAGAGATTTTGGTTTTTATTAGTTTTGTTCTGCACAATCTTAACATCTGAACTTTCTCTATCCTTGCTAGATATTAATAGGGATGATTGTCTCTATTAGAAATACTTTCTATAGTAACTATTTTTTTAAATACATAATCTAGTTGCTAGGACTTAATGTCTCTTGAGCTGGTTGAGTTGTTGGTGAGGACTTGTTTTTTGTTGCAAGAAATCAAAAGAAACCAAATTCCTTATAACATGCTATTTCCTGAGGTACATAAAGAAAGAAATGAGAAGAAATGATAGAAATTATTATTTTGATATGGCAATAAATTACGTAAAAGAATATGTAAAAAAAAAGGATGGAATAGAGTGGACTGGCCAAGACAGACCAAAATACATGCATATTCTAAAAAATGACAAAAAATTTCATGTTTTTGCTTGTTTCAGATATGGACTTATAATTGATTATAACAATAATACGGATGAATTAGATATTAATGAGGTAAAAGATGCTGGTGGTCGTAAATATACAAAGGATGAACTTGTTTTTCTAAAATCCAGCATAGATAGACTTGGTAGTCTGAAAGAATTTCTTAAGGCCTATAAAGATTTCAAATCTCAACATTCAAACATAAAAAATATCGAAGAATTAAACAAAGAATTTAAGAAAGAATTTGGTATTCCAACAATAATGCCTATTCCTGGCTACTTAAATGAGTTAATCAATAGTACATGATAAAGAGATATGAGCTTTACTCAAAATTGAATCTAACTATTACAAAGACGTTATTCCTATAGAATTATTTAAGGTAAAATTTAAAATGAGTTGAAAATACTTGGTTGAACTCTACTAAACTGCAAATAGCAACAATGAGATGTCAAAATAATAGGTGTAATAAACATTATCAAAGTGTGAACGATCTAAAAATAATAAATTATTATTAATAGATCTTAATGAACTGAATCAGAAATCAACCTTGTGTAAATGTAATGTATGTTTCATCGAAAAATGCATCTAGATGCTGTTAGACCCATCTGAATATATCCTATGATGATGTCAATAATCTTACTTCAGTACAAGATTTTAAAGGAACGAATTTCTTATTTTCTTTAATTTGTTTGTTCTTCCAAAGATAATAATGATGACAGTTAGATTCACGATTATAAAATAATCCCTTCAACAATAACAAAACAAGAATTAGACAAAATGGTACAATTTTCTTTTATATTGAAGGAAAAGAATCAAATACTATTTGATAAAATGTTCTTATCATCCTACATATATTCTTATTCATGAGAAGCACAGAAAAAGAAAATTCTAACCACGAGAATTAAATTTATTCCTTTATTTTTTTCGTTCTAGTAATTTAGGTAGTTAATCTCTTATGGGCTAGGATGTTTCTTCAAAATATGTTTACTCTTCAAAAAAGATCAAACTGAGAAACCAAAAAGTCCCACAAAGTTTGAGATAATCATTTTATTCTTATCCATTTTACTTACGATATAACTAAAACTAAATCAGAACAAAGAAAAGACAACATTTCTACATTCTCCTAATCTTGATTTTTTGTAAAAAACAAGAATTATATTTATTAATCAGATTTTGTTTTTTAGTATTATTGCTATCCCAACAAAACAACGATTCATCGAGCATTTCAAGAAAAGATTGATATCATAGTAGCCGCTGATACCAATATTGAGGATAGCAATTAGTGATTTATACCTTTTTTTCATCATAAGAATAACAAAATAAAGAATATTTATCGCTATTAACTGAAGAAGGAAGATTGAACCATTACACGAGTCATAATGTCAATCCAGCGTTAGCTAAGTTTCTATGGTTATAGGATTTAATTATAATTACAGATAATAAAATGACGCTATATGGGTTTTGTCTGGACTTAAGGTGTTAGTATTTTAACCAATAATTTTATTTGTCCAATTTTATAATGCATTACTTTTATAGTCTTACCACTGACTTTTAAATCAATCCATATTAAATAATAACGAATATTAAGCAATATTCTTGAATAATTGATCTTTTTTAGTATTATAGAATAACATGATATGAAGAATCATGATACACTTGTATCAATACTTATTAAGGGTAAATTTCCCTCTCGTTTGTGAAAAATTATGAACAACCTAAAAATAACTCAAATAACGACAGTGATAAAAAGTCAGATGAAAAAAAATAAATATTTAGTAGAAATAGTGGGTACTTTTATCTTAGTTTAGGCTATTGCTTCTGCTGCTACTGTATATTCTGATAGTGGACAAATAGGAGTAATAGGAATAGGATTAGTACACGCATTAGTATTAACTGCAATAATATACGCTATTGGTTATCGATCTGGTGCTCAAGTCAATCCCGCCGTAACAGTAGGTCTGTTAGTTGCAGGAAAGATCGGCGGTAAAGAAGCAGTATTATACATATTATGCCAAATAGTTGGGGCAGTAATTGGTGCAGCAGTAGTTTATTTGATATTTGGTTCTGAAATGTCTGCAAGTGTGACTTTACCATCGGAGAATAACGTTATGAGAGCATTTTTATTAGAAACAGTAATGACATTTACTTTGGTATATGTTGTATTAGCGACTACTACTTCTAAAAATTTTAACATAGCACCATTAGCAGGAGTTGCAATAGGATTTACTCTTGGATTCAATGTCATTTTTGGAGGTGCGATAACTGGAGGATCACTTAATCCCGCTAGATCATTTGGGCCTGCTTTAATGACTGGAAACTTTTACTATAACTGGCTTTACTGGATTGCTCCAATCGTAGGTGGGATAATTGCTGCAGGTGTTTATAAAGCATTACATAGAGACACTGATCTGCCTGAATAAGACTGTTAATAACCTAAATTTTTTTTATTTACATTCAATAATCTTATTTTTTTGCCTATCTTTAAGTATTAACACTGTCTGATCTGTTTTCCACAGACAATCCTTCAAAGTATGTCAAGATATTTCAAGTGGGTGTTATTGTAGCCGCTGATTCCTACTTGCATTTATTTTCTATATAATCCTCTAGTTTAAGTGGAAATAGTTTCATCTTACTTCCATATGAATAATTTGTCACTCTTCTGTCTGAATCTTAAAGTGTTGTAGAGTAAATTTATTATGTGATAAGGATATTGGCCACAGGAAATTCTCTTAAATTCAACTAATCAAACTTCTAGTATTTCTTTAATACTTAATACGTTTCGAAATATTACATATTTTTCTTAAAAAAATTTGTTTCAGAAACCATTATTATATTTAGAGTTATGGTAGGACCCGTGTTGAAAGATATAGTCAATACTGATATAGATATGGAAATATACAGTGAATTAAAATAAAAAAATATAAAGCCAATCTATAAATTTTCTATAGATCAATAGAATATCTAGTATGATCTCTTATATTTCAGTTTAAGTTAGTATAACCTACATATCTATCTATGCACCACTCAGGCAAGTCAAGTCCCGAAAGTAAGTGAATTGGCGAAATTCATTACTTCTTTGGGAAATAAGTAATATTTTATTTTTCTCTCTTCTTTCCTTTTCAGGAAAAACTATCTTTAATTAATATTTCAAAAACATGAATAATATTAATATCAGTAACTTGTGAAACTTTTTTTATTTTTAATAAGTTATGT
>DASUZI010000293.1:0-5078 GCA_036376955.1 Nitrososphaeraceae archaeon | reverse complement strand
TTTTAAAGATATTAGTATGGTTATATCACCTATAGATACTAGTAAAACAACAATACCAAAAATAATAGACACTACTTTTAATATTGCTATTGCTTCAGATTGGGGATGTGGTAAGAATGCTCAAGAAACCGTAGAAAATATTCAAAGTATGAATCCTGAAATTGTAATTGCAGGAGGTGATCTGAGTTATGAAGAATCTGCAGATTGTTGGCTTGAAATAATCAAACCATTCATGTCAGAGATGAAGATAGCCATGGGAGACCATGAATATAGCGATACCAGTGGCGGTGCAATAGGCATTATCAATGAATATCTCAAACCTTTGAATTTAGCAAAAACATATTATTCTTTTGATATGAATAATGTACATATAACTATTATAGATCCACATATTGATTATGGTTCTACTTCTGATCAATATCAATTTATCGAACAAGATTTAAAAACTGCTTCTACCAATCCGAAAATAGCTTGGATATTTGTTGTAGAACATACACCTATGTATACTTCACCTTCAAAACATCTTGGTGATTCTACAATCAGAGATATTTTTCATCCTCTCTTTGATAAATACAATGTTGATTTAGTATTTACTGCAGATAACCATAATTATCAGAGAACTTTTCCATTAAAGCATAATAGTAATACGGATAGTTCTAATCCAATTATAGCCGATAGAAATCAGACTAATTACAAAGGAGATTACCAAGGACAAATCTATCTAATAACTGGTACTGCAGGAAGATCTCATTATGATATACAAGAACAAGCACCTTTTGTTGCTAATCAGGATGACGATCAATTTGGTTTTCTTAACATTGCTATAAATGCAAATAATACATTGATTGGAACTTTCTATTCTAATGGAAATGATGACACTTTAGGCAATAATAATATTATAAATAATATATTAGATCAATTTACAATTTCGAAATGAATTAATTCAATTACTAACCATTTCTGAAATATTATATAACACAATAGGATTTGAAGTATTATCCATGTATCTTAGATTGACAACTTTATATTAAATCATTTTTTGGATATTGTTTTAAATATTTTCAATATCCGAATCGTAAGAAGTATTAAATCATATCATAATGGTGTCTGTATGTTTCATCATAATTAAAGAGGTTATTAAGTTGCCGAAAAGAGAAAAAAATAAAAGAATTATTTGGATAGATTATCTAGATGACCTAAAACTACCCCCAAATCCTACATCTTCTACCAAGTTATATGCTGCTCTGTAATTGAACATATTTTGAAGCATTAGTAATCCTGATTGAACTTCAATTACATCATCTGATTATTATTTTTAATGTCTGGAGTCAGACCAACGAACATTAATTGCGCAGTCTTTAGATGGTCTTGAGCAGATTGATAGGCACCTCTATCTACTAGTTTTCCTTCTCCTACACCTTTGGCCTGTTCTATCAATGTTTGATTAACCTGGATTGGTGCATGTTCAGCCTCAAAATATTTTTCTCCTATTGAAGTTGCATATGCTTTTAATGCTTCATTCACGTGAGTGGACACCTCTTGAATTATTGTAATTTTATTAATGATAAAATGTCAGTTGTCAAACCAAGTTAGCTGTGTACAAATTACATCAATTAATTAATAAAATAAAGTTGTTTTAGTTTGTTAGATTAATTAATTAAAGTTACCTACTGCAATAGAAAGTGATCGATTTCCTGTTCCACATGGGACTGCTGCATCAAATGTACCATCATCATTTCCTATGAGTATGGAGACGTTATTGGAATTGAAATAGCTATAGATAGATCCTGGAATGTATCACCATTGAAGTCATCTACTGCAATAGAGACTGGTCCATCAATTACAATTTTTCTTTATAAAATTTGTTGTATCAAAATTTTATTATATGAAATAAGAACCTTTTTTATATTATTTTTCTTGATGAATAGATTTTCTATTGTATGTTAATAGAAAACCTAATCCTCCTAATACTACTCCTAAAAGTAATACAAGAATTGCAATAGCTATTGGTTCAACAAAAGGAGATAAAATTTGATGGGCTTGTCCAGCATTCAATCCTTGTCCTCCAATATTTTCTGGAAGCATTGCTGCTCCACCTATATATCCAGCATACATTAACATACCCATTGCAGATATTGCTCCTAAGTTCATAAGCAATAGGTGTGTCCAAGCTAATACTTTAGTTAGACGTTTATCATATGGCTTTGCTAATATCTTTTCAAGATAGTAGTAGAATATAGCAGAGACAGCAACTCCTATTACTCCAACAACTACATACATAACATAACCAAAAGTAAACCATGTTCCTGCACCTCCAGATGCAATTACTCTTGATATTTCTGGTTTTAAAAAGGATATTTGACTGAAAATAAGAAAAATTGTTAATCCAACTATGATTGCTCCTTGAATAATAGCAGCATAGATAAACCTATTAGTCCATGTTATAGATAAATTGTTATTATTACGATTATTGTTATTTTCTCTTTCTATGTATGAATTCATTTTTTTCTCTAGTATTTATAATAACAAGATAATAGAAATAGATTTTAAATAAAATATAAAAAATTGATAAATCAAAAAAATAATCTGAATATATTAATAGTTAGGCAAAAGACATAGTTCCTAAATTAATTAGCGACACTAATAATTCCTTTATGAACCAAACAATATGGCAAAAGACTCAAATGAAGTTATAATCTAAAGAATATACATGTGTTGTTTACTTGATGGAGGAGAGAATACTTATTAATCATCAAATTGAGCTTTCAGATGATGAAATTAAAACAATAATTGCGTTATTAAGATTTTCAATTGATGCATGTCCGATAGAAAATCTGCCAGAACACAAGATTGAAATTGATACAGTCAACAATTTGATTTTAAAATTTGAACAAACATTAAAATAAATTCAGTTATTTGTAAGAATTCAAACCTAATATAATTTTGTTAATCTGGTTTGATCAATACGAACAATAAGATACGATTGTTACATATGTTTAGATTGCAATTTAGTTTATCTTTGTTGATAATTAGATAGTAATCATCAGAACTTAACCTCTATTCTTCAAATGTAGTATATTCCTCTTATTAATAATATTCAGAATTTAATAGACTTTAGGCTTTAAAAAAGCATCTAACTACCTCCTTTATACAACATATCATTGAATAAACAAATCCAAATACGTTAGATTAAGAATCAATATCTCGCATTCTCAAACATTAGATAATTCTAACATTAGGTGTATTTGTATTGGTCAAGAAGAGATTAAATTGCACTGCTGTTTATTATCGCTGCTGCTGTTGTTGTTTGTATTGTTCAATTATCGTAATTCTTCTTCTGTATATTGATGACGAAATTTCAAGACTGTTGATTGATCAAAGAAAGGACAATTTATAATGTGTTTTCCTCCTAATGCTGGAATAATCTGAATAAATCCAGCTTTTACCATTTGATGTAAATCAGACATTGTTTGCACAACTCGTGCTTGTTGGGGATCTTTCCAAGCTACAAATAATATCCTCCACATTGGACTGTAATTTTCATCATCTAAATTTACTGGAGATAAAGGAGGCTGAAACCCTTGTGGTCCTGCATCTCTTATCCCATTAATAAATTGGTAAAAATCAACTGCTACTGCAGTATTAGCTAAAACTTCATCCTTTGGAGCATAAACAATTCCTCCTTTTGTTATATCCTTAGTAAATGGCGTAGCATCAGTTACAGACCAGTATAAAGTTTTACCATCAGGTCCATAACCTCTCATAGCAACCATTGTTACTATCATTCTGGATGTGTCAATATTGGTTACCTGACCGCCAATAAATGAACTTTGATCAGTAATAACTTTATCTTGTCTAATCTTAAGTGAACCATCTTGCCATTTGATTGCAGGACTATTTATTACAAGATTTGTAGACAAAGTTGCTGTTGTATTTATTGTGATAATCTCACCAATATTCTGTGCATTTACTAATTCTTGTATAGACTTTAATTCTCTTGCAGATGAAGGAATTTTCCATTCAACTAAATTTACATGTTTTAATGGTGAGTATTGTTTTTTATCTCCTGGTTTTGTTTCTACAATTGTTGGTTGATAGCCAAGATGCCCTTTACCTTTGATTCCATTTGTAAATATATATGCTTGTTCAGTAGCCTTAGAAGGTGTTTGTGCCAAGAGTTTTGTATAGTGAACAGGAAAGTCGTTACTACTATTTGTTATTTTCAAAGCTAACTCTTGATCTGAAGCATCAAATGTAACAAAGTAAATTTCATTTCCATTCTCATAACCTTTTTGCATTGGAATATCAATTGCTAATTTTGATAGTGTTAGTCTAAGTTCAGAAAATGGACCTATCATTTCAGTAAAGTTAATTCCAGGTGGGAATGCAGCTGCTGCTGCAGTTACGTTAGTATTATTAATGGAATGAGTAGAAATTGAAGAAGAGGAAGAAGAGGGTATTATTTGTAAAGATACATTGTTAGAAGAATCGTTTGGATTGAGTTGCGATATTGAAAGTCTGATTTGTGAATCCTGATTTTGTTGCTGCTGTCGTAATTGCAATTGTGATGATGGTAATGATGATGATGACTGTGATGTAGATAGAGTATCTCCAAAAACATAATTTTGTGATTCTAATTCCCATAGAGACAAAGGTATTCCAATAAAAAGTATTACAATAATAGTAATAGAAAAATAAAAAGACATCTTTCTATAATTTTTAATACAACAATTATTAATCTTTTTTTATCATGTAGCAATTATTATTGCATCAATGATAAAAAATCATTAAGTATTAAAGAAACAATATACTTTGCAATGAATTTGAGACATACGTTCTTTTTCTTTCTTTAGATTGCTTAATACAATTAACATATTGTTTTTACTTTTTATTTGTCATACTAATTCTGTTAAATATATTTCTGCAATGATATATACATCTAAAGATGAATGCAATACGGAAACTTAAAAACGATCATATCATGATAAGAAGAGTCAAAGATATTGATCAAACATACTCACAAATTATATACAAATCAATATCAATAGAGGATATTTGAAATTTGAACTTCCTCATTA
>DASUZI010000292.1:0-2168 GCA_036376955.1 Nitrososphaeraceae archaeon | reverse complement strand
AGCAATTGGAGTTTTACTTGTCGCATCACTTCTTACTACTACTTCTCCCCCTTCCCTATCTACATCAATGAATATGCCCTCTATGGATGAAGATTCTCATAATATGATGATGATGATGTCCCATGATGGTTTTGGTAAAAGTAATAATATGCCAGTGCAAAATTTAAAAAATAATACCTATGTTAAGGAAGTAAATATCTTAAATGTAACCACAAAATTAGAAATAAATCCATTTCATTCTGGGTTCAACACTTTCAAAATTACTTTTACTGATTCACATAAAGAACCATATTCAAATATATCAACTGTAAGGATGATTTTTAAAAATGAACAAGCTGATATTGGACCTATAACAAAAAAGCTTAACCAAATATCTCCTGGCATATACGCTATTACTGGAGGATATATAAGTCAACCAGGAGAATGGAATATTGCAATGGCAGCTCAGCGACCATCAAATTATGATCTTAATTATAAATTTATATCTATAATAAATAGTTCATCAACAGATATGTCCACTATAACTGATACAAAAACAAATGATAAGAATGATATTTCTAGAAATGAACAAGGAAAATTAATTAAAAATATGAATCCCGATAATTCAATGAATATTGAAAAATTAGCTACTCAACCAATAGATGTTTCTAGTCCTTTCACAATGTCAGCAATTACTTTAGTAGTAGTTATTGGTCTTGTGAGCTTTTCATTTTACAAAAAAAGTAAACAAAAACTTAAAACAACTATAGATTTATTGGATTAAATGCATCACTTTAAATTAATTAGTAGCCCAAATAGAGACTCCATTAAGTTAATCAAAAAAACCAAGTAAATTGAAAAATTATTCCTATTTTTCAGATACTATAATAGTTAGGCATCCAATATGTAATGATAAGCTTATTCAGCATTTAATAATTAAGGAAAAAACTTTTTTAATTTTATCATGTTAGATCATTAAAAAAACAAATTTTTAAAAGGTGCAATTAGTTCTAGATCTTTTTTCAAAATCAACAAAAAATTCTCTTTTAGTGTGTCTGCCATAGATGAAGTAACTTCTTGGTATGTAGAATCAAATTGAATTGGAGTTCATGTTACTCCTAATTTAAAATATTATCTTCAAATTTTTCAACAAATTTATTTTTGGTAGAAAATTATAAAAAAACTAATAACTATTATTACTAAATATTATTACAAATTTAATAATTATGGTTGAGCCGAGTTTTGCCATGTGGGGATGTATTCCTGAAATTACTAGGGATTGTATAGATATGACAAATGCAGGAAGTACGTATTTAGGGATTATTATAGGAGCAATTATTGGTGCTATAATTAGTTGGTGGATATACAATAGACAAAAGAAAATATCAGATGAACAAGACAACTTGCTTAGTCATATAAAGGATTTGGAAGAAAATAATGAATTAATTCTACAAAGAGTAGAATATTATCAAGAAAAACATGATAAACTTTTAAAAAGCCTTCTATTATTAGAGAAAAAGATTGATTCAGTTTTAGAAAATAATGAATAGGAGAAATATTACCTATGTACATTATTCGGAATAATAAATTCAATTTGTTTGGGTTCTTAATGAAACTTTGCTTGGAAAAGTGTAGTTGAAGGATGGAAAAAATGAAACTTCTCAATGGATAGGAAGTAATTCTTTATGTGCAATTTGTCATATTTCAAATATAAATAATCTATTTGGATAAATACATCATGAGGGAACAATATGTAACTAATCACAGTCATATTATTTTATTGGATTATCCATTTACAAATTCACATACTAGTTTACCTAAAAAGATCGTAGTAGCAATATATGAGTTGAATTATAAGAAAGGAAAAATTATTGCTATAGGTATATTCTGATTATATTAAGTAATAGATAGTTTGATAGATGATTTGATAGTTACTAGATAAAGATGCATTTTATAATATTTAAAATAAATTCATCTTGGGGGTATTATCGTGGGTTTATTTTTTAGTCGCTCATGTTGCAATCGGAAAAGATCTATAATATTATGAGTATCATCTTCACTTTGAACAATATAGCTTACCCACATAGATTCTGGGTATATAATATGAGGTAATAAATTCTGCAATATGTGAATATGGTAAAATTATCTTGTTAATCTAACGTATTTGGAGTATTGTTGATTCTATGAAT
>DASUZI010000291.1:0-5611 GCA_036376955.1 Nitrososphaeraceae archaeon | reverse complement strand
AATAATAATCCGAAAGATATCAAAATTATTATATTAAATTATGTTATATTCTTGTGAAATAATTAAAAGGGAGAGCTAATTTGCAAATAATATGATCATAGATTTAAGTCAATCGATAAACTCCGATATTAAACTTTATCCTGGATCTCCAAATGTTAGTTTTTTAAAGTGGTCTAAATATAGTATTGAAGGCTACGATTCAGAAGCAATTTTTTTAAGTACACATACTGGAACTCATATGGATGCTCCTTCTCATTTTATTAAAGGAGCTGAGCCAATAGATATTATAGATGTAAATAGATTTGTAATGAATAATGTTCATTTGTTAAAAATTGCCAAATCGTCTAACCAACTTATCACAACAGAAGATATAATCAACAGTGATACAGATATTAAAGAAAATGATTCTATTATCTTTTCTACAGGATGGGAACATAATTATAATTCGGATGATTACATGAGTTCAAATCCTGGCCTCTCTCCAGAGGCAGCGACTTACCTATCTAATAAAAAAATTAATGCTGTCGCAATTGATAGTCCTAGTATCGATTCAGGAATAGAACAAGAATTTCTTGTTCATCAAATACTCTTAAAAAACGATGTATTAATAATAGAAAATATATGCAATTTAACTCAAATAGCTAAAAAAATTTTAAAGTTAATAGCAATTCCTCTCAAATTACAAGGAGCAACAGGATCTCCTATTCGAGCTCTTGCTATAATCTAATGTTTATTATAAGTAATAATTACAAAAGTTATAAACATACTATTATTATTAACAATCAGAATCATCAGGTACAAAATATCTAATGCTTTATAATATATTAAATTTTATTGTGTTAAGGTGATATGGAGATTTGCCGACAAATTGGCTTACTTGGGCTCGTGGTAATGATAAATTAATCCTTGGCGCTTTAGAAAAACAAGGATCTATTTTAGTTGAAGCAACATCCTTACTGACAGAACTTTTATCCGACTATGAAAAATCTCTTTCTGAAAATAAAGATAAGATAAAAGAGCTTGAAGTTAAAGGAGATAGTATTACTCATGAGTTATTTACAACTTTATCGCAGACATTTGTTACTCCATTGGATCGAGAAGATCTATCTGGATTGACTAGTACTATAGATCAAGTTTTAGATTATGTAGATGGTACTGCAGATAGGTTCGTACTATTTAAAATTAGAAAACCTATGCCCTATATGTTAGATCTTGCCAAGATTTTACATTTATGTTCCCAAGAAATACAAGAAGTGTTAATAAAGTTACAGACATCAAAAAAAAATGGAAACTTCATAGAACATTGTAATAAAATTAAAAAACATGAACGTGAGGCGGATCATCTATATAGAAAAGCTATAGCTGAATTATTTGAAACTAATGATGCTGTGCAAATACTTAAGAATTATGAAATTTATCAAAATCTGGAATCTTCCATAGATAGATGTATGGATGTCGCAGATATAGTAGAAGATATTGTTCTGAAGTATGGCTAATTGTTCTTTGTAGGAATGATGTTAAAGTGGAACCAATGCCATTAATTATAACTGGAATAATTGCAGCTCTTTTTTTTGATTTCGTAAACGGTTTTCATGATGCAGCTAATGCAATAGCAACTGTTGTAGGAACTAGAGTTCTAAAGCCCATTCAAGCAGTAGGTATGGCAGCTTTAGCTAATTTTATCGGTCCGTTTGTTTTTGGTACTGCTATCGCAGCTACTGTGGGTAAGGGAATTATACAACCTAATTTTTCAACAGCTGAAGTTATTTTAGCTGGACTAGTGGGAGCAATCGTATGGGATTTAATTACTTGGTATTTTGGATTACCATCTTCTAGTAGTCATGCGCTTATTGGTGGATTAATTGGTTCTGCATTAGTTTTTGGTGGTTTTGAAGCAATTATTTTTGGTGGTGTTGAAAAAGTATTAACATTTCTGGTAGTATCTCCTGTCCTTGGATTTATTATCGCTTTGACATTTGGAATACTGTTGATATATTTTCTAAAAAAATACAATCCAGGAAAAATAAATCGAGTCTTTGGTAAATTACAAATAGGATCATCTGCATTTTTCTCTCTTACGCATGGAGCAAATGATGGACAAAAAACTATGGGAGTAATCACTGCTTTACTAATAACTGGTGGTTTTTTGGATGCCGAAAATTTTGAAGTTCCAATTTGGGTAATTCTTTCAGCTTCTATTGCCATAGCTCTTGGAACATTTTTTGGGGGATGGCGAATAGTAAAAACAATGGCTTTTCGTATTACCGAATTGAAACCTTATCAAGGATTTTGCGCAGAAACCGGAGGTGGAGTAATATTAACTGCCATGGCATGGTTAGGAATTCCAGTAAGTACAACTCATGCCATAGCAGGAGCTATAATGGGTGTAGGTACTACAAGAAGACTGTCAGCAGTACGATGGGGTATTGGCAAAAAAATAATTTATGCTTGGATTATTACAATTCCTGCCAGTGCGGGGATTGGTGCGCTGGTTTTATTTTTATTTAATTTATTTGGACTTTAGTGGCTTACTTTTATTATATTATTACTATACTATGATCGTGTTGGTGAGCTTTTACAAAATCTTGATAGTACAGTTTATTTATTTATAAAATTCCTTGAAAATAATTTTAATTAATTTATAAAGATGTAAATGTTACGGTATTCTATAACGTGCAAATCCTGTACAAAAATGAAATGGAATATATATAGAATAATATATTTTTATAAAACGGTAACAAAAATAATGTTATTATTGATAATGATTATATTGGTTTATCCTATAAAAAAGTAGTCTAAATTAGAAATAGTAATTGAATCATCTTAACAATTCAAGAAATTTAATAATATATAATAGATAACTTATTTTTTAAAATAACAATCATTACATTTATTAGATGAATAAACAGCTCCATTTCTTCCACATATAATACATTTCTTTTCTGTATCAACTGTGAGGTCAATCGATTTAATTTTCTGTAAACAAATACCACAAATTGGTGCTTCCATCGAATGATTAGATATAAACCCGTTTCCGCATTGATTACATTTCAAGCTATAGATTTTCCCTTTTGGCTTCCATGTCTTTCGTCTGATCCAATCTAAAATCAATTTCTTTACGTTTTAACATAGAATTTTACGATAATTAAATTTTTCCCTCTAAAATAATTCAAATAATAGATCTATTACTTATAATATTTATAACAAAATGCTATAGTAAAAAAGAAATATAACTTAATTTAATTTAAATATAAATTTATCCTATTTTATAATAATTTTTCAGAGATATTGATAAAAACTCCTTTAATACGTATCTGATAGTAATTTATTGATCATATGAATAAGATTTAAAAATTCTCGTGCATATTGTTGAACTTGATAATTTATTTTTATATATTTATTTTGGTAAATATCTAGCTGCTACATATGCAGGAATATGGACAGAAAATTTATCTAATTCTGAATCATAAATTGTATAAGTTGAACTTAAATCAATATTCTCAAAGTTTAGATCAAAAATTTCATTATTTACATTAACATTCTTTGCTTGCATAATAGGAAAGTCTATTCTTGATTTATTTATATTATCTTCATCGATCTTCTTAGATTCTGCTTTTACTTTTATATCTGTAGCAAATATGTCAAAACCTAATAGATTATATTCTAAAACTGGAATAAAATATTCCATAGGTTGGTTTTTATTTAATATAGAATTCTTAAGAGTATCATTTGGGAAGATTTGATTGGCCTTAATATCTACTGTATATTCCAAACTTTTGGTTACATCAATGATTTTGTTTTTTATTTTCTTAAATATATTTTCAAAAATATTAGTGTTATCAGAGTTTTGACCATACACAAGTGATGTACTATTTGTTACTATTATTATAAAAACAAATATAGGAATTAAAATCCAGTTTTTAATATATTTCTCTTCTTTCATTTTTAAGAATTTGTTATTTTGTTATAAAAAATGAATCAAATACTTTTCCATTATTCTGAATAAACTTAGCAGTCAGGACTTGCCCCTTGTTAGTTATATCCACATTTAAGTGACCAAAGAAAGAGCTTTGTTGATTTACTATGTATGTATTTTTACCTACCAACTTATGGAAGTTAATTCCACCAGTACCTACAATTACATATATTTCTCCTTTAGGATCATTATACTTTGAGGAAATTTTACTAGTTGTAATAGGTTTTGTACTACTTGCATAGTTGTATTCCAAAGGAACTGTTCTCTGATAATTATGTACATGTGCTCCAAGAACTAAATCTACTTCATATTTATCGAAAAGTGGATGATAAGTATCTCGCAAATCACCTATTCCTTGACAAGATTTAATTTTACAACTTGTAGGTGATGTATAAAAAGGTTCATGCATTACTACAATTATCCAATTACTATTAGCTTTGTTGGCTACCTTAGCTAAATCATTCTTTATAAAATTATATTGCGAAGAACCTGCTATATACGGGGTTTGAGTATTCATTATTATAAAATGAACGTTTCCATGATCAAATGAATAGTATGCTTTAGATGTTAGGCCAAATGACTTTTTATATTGATTAAATCCAGTTTTGGCAGAATTTTCATGGTTCCCTATAGCAATTTTCATATTATCATCTATGGATTCAACTTTACTGAGCCAGCAATTAGCTGTTGGTTGGTAGGAATAATCTCCCAAACCTAACACAAGCTCAGGTGCTCCAAGCTTATTTGTAGTTTTTATGTTGGTCATTCCTTTAACAGTTGCGTCTGTAGAGTTGCATCCCCAACCTCCTACAGCTGCAAAATTAAAATCCGAAATTGCAGCATAAGCATTAGAAATACTTGCTATTGAAAAAAAGAAGAATGAGGATAATACACCAATAAATAAATTGGGTTTGCATAAAACATTACAAATACAAATACTACCTTTAATTTTTTGATATTGAAGGTAAAAATATTGCCAGTATATCCTTTGTTTATACATAAATAGAGCAGGGATATCTTGACTGTTATTTTTTGTTTATTATTGTTTAATAAAATAATGGCCATAACCCCTACTCTTACGCTGCAAGCAATAATAGAAGGCTATGGCCAGAGTGTGGGAATATGCCTATCTCGTTAGTTTCGGTATGATCCGTGTAGAATGCAAGATATTTAAAAAACAGTGAACAAGGTTAATGATCAATCCACTTATAATTTGAATAGCCATATCCCCTCTAAGGATAGATCACTCTCAACAATAGATGAGGCTATTGCTTAATGACATGAGGAGACGTGATTTGATTTGTCTACACGTTGAAAATTTATCGAAATTACCCTATTTAATATTTAGAGAGAATTTATCATCATTTTTATTATAAAACCATAACCTCTGCTTTTTTATCGCTGTCAAACAATCTATAAGAAGATTGTGGTGATGGATTTGATATGAGACAATCTTTTGGGTGTTAATTGTTTAGATTTTTTTCTTACTATTATTCTACTATTTAATTATTTGAGATAATTTATTTAATTACTTTATTTTATTGTCATAGCCTTAACTATTTGATGGTACAGTCTGATTATTCAGACTATGACATATTATTACTTAATGCTTTGCCAAATGTCTTCAAATGTGGA
>DASUZI010000290.1:0-7343 GCA_036376955.1 Nitrososphaeraceae archaeon | reverse complement strand
ATTCATATAGAAATATTTACAAGGAATATTTCATGATTACCAGAAGTATAATCTTCCCAAATTACATAGATATTGTTATCAGAAATAGCGATAGATGGACATTCAGAAATAGCTGAATTATTACTTAGATTAAATATATTGGAATGGCTATTGTCTTTATGATTATCTACTAGTAGCAATATATCCTCATTTTGTTCAGAAAATGAATTTTGCCAAGCTATATAGGAAAAATTTTTAC
This sequence comes from Nitrososphaeraceae archaeon, assembly GCA_036376955.1. Classification (GTDB taxonomy): domain Archaea; phylum Thermoproteota; class Nitrososphaeria; order Nitrososphaerales; family Nitrososphaeraceae; genus TH1177. The sequence continues at coordinate 7,105 of DASUZI010000290.1, read as the reverse complement.
TAGGTACTTCTACATTCATAGGATTCTCAATAATGTCATTCAATTCAGTATCGTAATTTGTATTATTAGATTTTATTATTTTTTCAGATATGGTCTTTGTATCAGAAAATGTTTTACCGTTATCACTACTTTTGACGTAATAGATATTTTCTATATTCTTTAATAAAAATCCGCCCCAAATCACTAGTATTTCATTTTCTTTGACTGAAATTTGTGATTCTCCAAAATTACTATTATTACTTAATTTAGTAATATCGTCAAAATTCTTTCCTTTATCAAAACTTTTTACAAAAAATAATCCACTATTTTTTTTGTTTTCATTATTCCACACTATGTAGACATAATTGTCGTATGAATTGATTTTAGGAAATGCGGTATTAGTATTATTTATCAATTCCATTGAATTGTTAAATGTATTTCCTGTATTTGTGCTACTTTTAAACATAATAATGCCATTTGTATCATTATTTTTTTTGTCTGTATCTTGCCAAATAACATATACATTTTCATTAAAAGCAGAAATTTCTTGATTGTAGGAATCTTTTGAATTATTGCTTAGATTGATTGGATTACTAAATGTTTTACCATTGTCCAAACTTTTTGTAAACATGATTTCTTTATTATTAGGATTGATAGTTTCTGTCCAGACAATAAAAATACCATTTTTAGATACAGCAATCTGAGGACGTTCTGAAAACTCAGTATTATTACTCAAATTAATTGGTTTACCAAATGTTTTGCCGTTATCTTCACTTTTTGTAAAAAAGATATCATAATTATGCTCAGGCAAATTTTTACTAACAGATTCTTGCCATACAACATATACATTATTATCAAAGGCATCTATCTGTCCGTAGATTGAATCTTCATTGTTGTTTGTTAAATTAGTTATATTGGAATGAGGATAATTTACTATTCTTGAATCATTATTTTGTATAAACTTTTCTAGTAATGTATTTTGAAAAAAGTTGTTAGCATATTTTGTTTCATCAAGGGCATTGATTTCATAGGAATAAAGTATTGAACTTAAAAAATAAATAAATACGATATAATTCAAATAAGTTAAAATATTATTATTTGAAAAGATATTGAGAATTCTAAGGTATAACGATGATTTAATCATTATTAATGATTATTAACTATGATCAAATATATTTCAACGTATCGTAATCCGGAAGCATTTTACAGATTAAATAGAGTAAATTATGTATAAGAAAAATTATAAAAAAAAGGTGATCCATCATTTTATTACTTGAACTATTTTTTGTGATGATTATTGTTTATATATCTATGAGTAAAAGAAGAATATTTATTATCTTTCATTTAGACTTATATATATATTTTTTACAAGATCATTTGGTTTTATAAAACTATGGTCATAGTAAATAGCGTCATATTTTGATGTTGGTTTAGTTTGGATTATCTCAGCAAGTGATTTGCCATCTTGTATCATTTCATTTATGTTATTTCGGATATCTATTAACATATCCAAATAAGCTTTTACTTTAGTTTGGTTAGATATTCCTGAATGACCTCCGATTACCTTTGTTTCTTTATTAATCATTAAAAGTATTTTTTGTAATGATGAAATCAGACCATCTACTGAACCTCCACTTGATAAGTCCATAAATGGATAAGATCTATCACTGAAATCATCACCAACATGCATTATATTATTATTTGTAAAAAAAACTGTTGAATCACCGTCTGTGTGACCATTATCTAAGTATGTTATTTTAATCTCTTCATTATTTTGGTATAAAGTCATATTTTCAGAAAATGTTATGATTGGTAATCCCTTTTCAGATAACGCCGGAATAGTTTGATTAATAAATTCAAAGAATTGGTCACTATTAAGACGTTTCCTAACATTATCATGTGAAACGATTATTGCTCCTGCCTCTCCAAGTTTTTCATTGCCTCCTGTATGGTCAGGATGCAAATGAGTATTGATCACAAACTTTATTGGTTTGTCAGTCAAGTTAGCAATCACTGACTTTATTCTTTCAGTAACTGGGGCATACTGATCATCTACCAGAATTACTCCGTCCTCTCCAATAGAAAGGATTACATTTCCACCAGAACCATAAATGACATACATATTAACAGATAATTTAGTGGTATTGATTTCTAGATGTGAAGCATATATTGGATCTAAATTTGGAAAAGATACAATTGCAATCAAGGCTCCCAAAAGTATCAATAATAAATATAAAGTTAGTTTATTTCGTGAATTTTTTATATAAAATAAAATTTTTAGTTTAATTAAGATCAATTTACTTAGTACTAAATTTAAAGTCATTTATTAAGATTAATAAGTAAAAAAATAAACTATAGTCAAATATGCCTCTAAACCCGGCGGGATAATTGCAAAACTTTTGGGAAATCTGCCGATTTCATAATCTTTACTGGTATTTTATATTATTTATTAATATTTCTGTCACACATAAATATCGAAATAAAGAGTCTTTTCCAAGGTGAAGGAACGCATTAACTATGGATTATTACTTTAGTCGAAAGAAATTGTTATTACTCTTAACGTTAGAAATTAAGTCTGAAATTTAGGGCGGTTGTATTTCTCTTACACTTAAATTTTTAAAATCAACCAAGGCATCATCCCATCTAAAAGTTACAATAGGGGATCCCCATGCAATTATTTGATCGTCATTGCCTTGACATTTATTACCATCTTTACCCCATCCTCCTTTGTCTTGGTATTCTGCAATTTTTATCCAACTATTATTTAAAAAAGGATCCAACCAACTTTCAAGCTTTACAGTACCATCGGGAAGATTATACATAATACCTTTAAATCTAAACCAGTCTTTGTCAAGCTTACCAATGGGAGATTTATTTATAAATATTGTCCATGGTTTTGGATGCGATTGTTCTTTGCTTATACTACTCGTTCCATCAAAATGGATTTTAAGCTTATAGCTCGATCCACCACATCCGTTATTTATTGTAGAATGATCTTCGGAGCGAGCGTAATGAGTTATACCTGGACCTTCGCCTTCTTTATATAAATACTCTCCAGTAATTTCTACATTCTTCCAGTCTGAAGGTTTATACCAGTAGCCTTTTTTTGAGAGTTCTGTAAAGTTATAAGTTTCCATATTTCCTTGCTGATAACCTATTCCATCTTTTGAATATACTGACATTCGAGACCTTTCGCCTATGTTATAACTTCCATCATTGTTCTTTATAATATTCTTATAATTATGCATATATGGATCTGATTCTGGATCATAATTATTCATAAACCATTCAAAACCGCTTTTTTTAGTAGGGTAAATTTTTTTTATTTCAAATATATCGAAATCACTAAAATTTTCTCCCTGATATTCTATTTCTATTACCTGATCCTTATATTTATTATGTTGTGAAAATATCAAATTCTCATTTAAAAAATAAGTGGTAGCTATTAACAGAAAAAAATGAAAAAAAGAGTATTAAGATATTTTTTATTATTTTTTCCATTTCTATAAATACAATACCGTTAGAGATTAGAAAAAGTTTTCATGTAATTAGTATAAAAATGAAAGAATTATTGAACAAGATCCATAACATCAAGTAGTCATATTCTTTATATAATATTGAAAAAGAACATAAATTCAGACATCTTGCTCTGATATCTATTAGACTTCTATATCAGTAGTACTAATGATTACTAAAAATAAAGATCCAATGACAGGAAAGTATTTGATCCTCAAAACAAATCAACCTAAAGGATTTATTGAATATGTAGCAACTAACTAATCTCCTGGAACTTACACTTTCTCTACAACTACTGATCCCATAATGAGTGAAAAAATTTTAATAGTACAACAATAACATATTTTAATTAATTTTTCAAAGTCAGTTATCTTATGTACTATTTATTTTGCAATACTCATATGTTTTATTAATACTTCCATTTGGATTTCTTAATTTATTATATATGGATACAATCAAATAAAAATAAACTATTAGTTTAAAAAATGAAAGTTGATATCCCATTTGCCTTTTCAACTATTTAAAAAAATTTAATTTAGACTAAAAAGACTTACATAACGAATTTGTCTGTTTATCTCGAAATTACTACACCTTTCTATAATTTATAATAATGATATTTCAAATAGCAGATAAGCATCTATACAGTAAGAGTAATCACTATTACTAAGGAAAACGGTATCTTTTTTTATGTCAATCATTTATCACCATATATAATTTCCTGTATGAGGATTTTAAATAATTAAAAAAAGGATCTACGGATTCATTCTTTGGAGCCTATACTATTGTTATAATACTTTATTATTGGTTCAGAGATATCTATTTCTTATCTACTAAGCAAATCATAGTATATTCCTAGATTAATAATACCTCTTATATTGATACTATATACTACCATATTAAAAAAGGAAAAATAAATTCTATATACATAAAGGTAATTTCGGACCTAGCATTCTGATTATTGTCGAGGTGCATGATCTGGAAATTACAGTATGACATAATTAATTCCATATATGCAGTTTGCAAAGAAGAATCAAAAACGAATATAATGAAGATTATCCACGAAGTAACTTGTTGGGCAGATAATCTAATAAAAAGAAAGAATAATCTTAATACCATATCCTGATTTCAGATTTTTTAGACAAATTGATAATAACTAATTATAGTGCCGTAAATTTGTGAATGAAGTATAATTCATTGTATTAATTATTTGATAGTACTATTAAATTAAAAAGGATTCGAATAATATTTTAATAAATTAAATTGTGATCGCCTTTAAATTCTTATCCTTCATTTTCCAATATTTGTCCTCGTACCTCCCCATCTGGATGACGTTCAGTAATAACATTCACATACAGTTCATCACTTTGCATTATTAATACGATATCATTAACTGTTTTACCATTTAATGAACCGATCAAATCCCATCCATCAAAATTTCCACTAGCAGAAAATGAGCTAGATTTTTGTGTGATCGAAGAATTATCAGAGATTTTTGGTATATCTTTGATTGAATCAGTATCATTATATTTTGATTTAAATAACGGGACGAAAACATCGCCATTTGTTCCAACTGCCCCATTGTGGATTTGAATGGAGACTATTTTCTAGATATTTAATAGGTCGATTTGATAGCATATAGAATTATTAGAAATGACAAATTGAGCTACTCCTGTTCCATTAGTTGTAACCGGTGGAACTACTTCCTTTCCAGAGAGTGTTGCTATAAAGTCTGGATTTCCTTGAGCATATACAGAACCATAATGTTCTATTCCAGACATTAGATAAATAAAAGCAAAAAAAGAAATACAGCATGCAAAAAGAATATTATTCATAGTATTATTCATAGTTTGATAATGTACCATCTTATCTAACTATATTTTATCTATATTATAAATAATTATATATAATTTATTATCGATCACTTGATATCTTATAAGAAATTTTTTTATCAGCTAAAGAAAATATTTTCTTTATATTAACAATTTAAATTTGTCACTATACTTTTCTGAAAGGTTTACTCGATATGTCATAGGTGACTATTATTTAAGGAAACAGTTTAAAATTATATAATAATAGTTACCTCTAGAAGGAAGCACAAAAATATGAATACCATACCAACCCCAGTACTCATTCCAAAAATAGAAAAAGAAAAATTTTAATAATTGGAGGTGTTGCAGCAGGAACAAGCGCTGCTTCAAAAGCACGGCGTATTGATCCACATGCAGATATCAAAATAATTCAAGAAGAATTTTTAGTGTCCTATGGCTCATGCGGAATACCATACGTAATGGAAGGAATAATCGATAATTTTTAGAAATTAATTGCCAGATCTGAAGAAGAATTCAAAAACAAATATCATAGATATTATAGTAAATACCCTGGCAACAAGAATAGATCCTTCAGAAAAAAAAGTATATGCAAAGGATTTACAGAACAAAAAAAGAGATAGTATTTGATTATGATTCGCTTGTTATATCAACTGGTGCACGAGCAGTAATTCCACCACAAATAATAGAATTATACAATGGCAAAGTAAATGCAATGGAAGAAGAAGGTTTATTTTTATTAAGAAATATTGAGGATGGAATACATATTCGTGATTATATAAGAAATGCAAAATCTGTTTTGGTAATCATCATTAACATCATCATTACAATTATGATTTTGAAAGGAATTACAACAAGTTATAATGATTATCTGAATTAGTTATTATAGATTTAAGAAAAAAAATAAATAAATGGGAAAAATTAAGAACTAGTCTTCAATGAGAATGAAGCTGTTATCTGATTTTCTACTGGTTTACTGTCAACTGATACTATTTCTACACTTATAGGATAAGAAGAACCCTTTTTAAAATCTGATTGGACATGGTAAGCTCCTGTGCTGCTAAAATCTGGTCCATAGGAACTAGTTTCATTACCTATGCCAGAAACTAACTCGAGTGGAAGGGATTCACCAGCAGTAGTGTATAGGTGAGAGAATAATGTTTGATTATTTGCACCATCATTTATAGTTACATTATAGGTAATGGGAGTAGTTTTATCTAATGGCACTGTCTTTGGACTAATATCCATTAATACTCGTGGGGTACTCGAAATGTCCCATGTCCCACCTGAGCCTAAACCTATCTCAAAACTTGTACCAGTAAATGAGGCATCACTTGCAGATACAGAGGCAACTCTCCATGGATGGATAATACAATGATATAGAAATTCACCAGGTTGGGAGAATGTGAATTGAAAGAATGAATTAGCTGTAGCTGGCATAATACCGGAATTAAAGACAGAACCTTTATCTGCAGCTCCCGGTTGTCCACTGGTTACTGTGTGAGGCTGTCCAAAGTCATTATTAAACCAGCCTACAGTAGTGCCTGTAGGAACGGCGATTTGTGGAGGATAATAATGATATATGTTCTCTTTTTGAGCAGCACCAGGAACTATGCTTACTGCATAAGTAGCATCAATATTTTGTAATGTAGCCATACTGCCTTGTTGGGCAAATGTTTCCGTTAAAAGTAAATGTATTGTTAAAGCTAATAATATTGGCAATATCAAAAGAATATGTTTAGTAGCCATAACAATTTTTTGAAAGGAATAAGATATAAGCATAT
>DASUZI010000289.1:0-7796 GCA_036376955.1 Nitrososphaeraceae archaeon | reverse complement strand
TTTTAACATCATCATCAATTATCAGGATACTTTTCAATATTTGATAAATATATTAGTCATTTCCAATTAATAAATTCTGAAAAATTTTTATATCAACGAATTATATAGAATTTTTTCTGTATCTTTCAGTTATAGATATGATTAAGATAATAATTTCTAATTAGTAAACTTAACTAATTATTTAAATCAAATGTTTTGAAGTAATCTAATGTTTTTATAGTTGATAGTAGAACCCACATTTGATGGACGAAAGTTCGAGTCCCAACCACAATTTACTCTAAATTTAATAATAGATTTAAAATTAATTCTATCTAAAATCAATGTCAATTATATAGTATTATTGAGAATTATAATTTTTATTATTAAGGATGCATATTAAATCGCTAAATAAAATGTTGAATTATGAAATCAGTATGTTCATTTAATTCTTCAAGTGAACTAAAAGACTCTCCACATTGACAATTGTGTTTTCTTTTGCTATAATCTATTTTATTGTAATTAGAATTACTCATTTTCTGAATAAGTCTCAATATACTTAATAATAGTTATACAATAAATTTCAAGAGTTAGGCTCTAGAATTATATTTTATTTAAATTTAATAACTAATTTATTGTTAATATAAAGCCTAGAATGTAGTTGCAGGGTTCGAGCCTTAATCCGCGAATTAGTTTATTTTATGATAGATCAGTAAGGAAAATATTATATCTCACAAAAGGGAAGGTGAAGAAGAGAGATGGTGAATTGAATTTAAAGCATTTTATTTGTCAATATATAAACAATTTGAGTTTTCTTCTACCAATAATATAGAATACCTAATGTACAATAAAAGACGGTGTAGTTGGTCAGGAAATAATAATTCTCTCATGATTGAGTATCATGATAAGGAGTGGGGTGTACCTGTGCATGACGATCGCAGGCTATTTGAATTCCTAATTCTTGAAGGTGCCCAAGCAGGTCTTACTTGGCAAACCGTTTTAAATAAACGTGAGAACTATCGCAGGGCATTTGAGGGTTTCCATGCAGACAAAATCGCTTGTTATGGAAAGGAAGACGTAAATCGACTCCTTACTGATGCCGGAATTATCCGTAATCGCTTAAAGATCTCATCTACGATCCAGAATGCTAGAGCATTTTTGAAAATCCAAAATGAATTCGGTACATTTGATGTCTATATTTGGCAGTTTGTAGGTGGTAAGCCGATTAATCACAAAATCAAAACAATTAAAGATATTCCAACCAATACTAAAGAGTCTGATTTAATGAGCAAAGATTTGATTAAACGTGGTTTCAAGTTTGTTGGCTCTACCATCTGCTACGCCTTTATGCAGGCAGTCGGTATGGTAAACGATCATGAAATAAAGTGTTTCAGATACAAAGAGTATTGAAAAAAGATGCTATATATACTCATTTTATAATGATTCTTCTATACATCGTAGAAATAAGAATAATTAATATTTCATTCTTGGGAATGGAAAAACCCCATATCTTATTTGATAGTTTGTGGATTGATTATAAATTTGAATTTTTTATCATTGTTCTTTGACATAAAAAATAAGAGTGATATATAAATTACTTAATAATATTGGAAACAAAAAAAGAAAATAACATAGCCAATCAGGATAATTCTTTTTTTTTGGGTTTTATTAAAAAATTATTTTAAACTTTTTGTATGAATTCATATTGATATATTTGCTATATAGAATGTTACATCAATAAAGATATGCCAAAGGAGGCTTCATCATATAAACCAAAAGATCTCATAAATAAAGAGGCAAAAGGAAAAGGAAATGCAAATCTAGGTGAGGTTAAAGAAGTTAATCACGAATACGTAATTACCGAAAAAGGTCTCATAGACAAAGATAGATTTTATATTCCTAAGGATTTGATTGATACTTTTGATATGAATCATGTGTGGTTTGGAATAACAGAAGATGAGGCAAAACAATACAAAAGAGAATAGTTCAGGCTATGACAATTTTTAATTCATTTTTGCTGTCAACAACTTTTATCTCAATTATTAGACAAGTTAATAACAAATAAGATTACAATCTAGCCCTAATCTCATCTGCCATAGTCTATCTATAATTAAAAATACTGGGACAAGAAGGAAGGTAGGCTATGGTTTTACATTAATACATAAGACTATGATCATTAAATTATATCTTTTTATTTTATCGTTTTATTACCAGCCGAAAAAGTTTGATCCAAAAACTTGTATGTCGTGAATTCCTTTTTTTATATTCTTGACTCATTAAAGTAAAAGATCATCACATCTCATATTATTAAATATTATATTGAGTATAAATTATCAAAAATCCTTAAATAATACAATAACCATAGCCTGTATTTCTGCTTGCAACCGAAAAAAATGGGTATGGCATTACTATCATCAACAATAAAGGCTTCAGATTATGACAATTATTAATTTCCAGAAATAAACAAATAATTATATCCAATTAAATCTTGTGTATTGTGACTTTAAAATCAATCATAGAAACTTATTCTTAAATCAGCATCTTTCATGTGTTTTATTTGCCTTTTCATGCTATGATATAATATGGCTTCTTTTATAGTTACTAATACACAGGTGTTTGTTAGCGATATTAATCAAGATAGATACGAATTTAAACTATAGAAATTTATTGAAAATAATGATATCAATAAGTCTATCTTTATCAATTGCAATACTACTGAGTGTAGGAATTATTAGTACTACGGTATTTGCCCAACAAACATCCTTAGATTTGACCTCTCCTACTATTACTGAATTGTATGGTGGAGATAAAAAAGGAACATTGTATCTAAATGTTCAAAATAATACTCTTATTGCAACTTCACAAATTAATGAACCGCCGCCAACAGAAGAACAAGTATATGAAGGTTGGTTTGAGGATAGTGGAGACGCATCGGGATATTCTTTAAGTGTAGGTCAATTTAACCAAAATAATACTCTTAATGTAAATCAAACAATGGTAAACCCATATACATATACCATATTTTATGTAACTACTGAACCTAGAGACGATTTTGACCTAAAACCTGCTAATATTTTAGCAGCAACAAAATTGCCTATTCCATTTGGGCAATAAACCAAAATTTTATATAGTTTCAGTATATATTACATATATTCTAACCGTTATATCAATTTCTAACTAACTTTTATATACAAATAAAATATCAAATAAAATTATAAATAATGATTCTGAAGAATTTTCTTTTCCTTTTCCATTTATAGAAGATGAATATTTGTATGAAGAAGATCGTAACATTTCTTCAAATAGCATTCGATTCTTTTTTCTCAATACAAAAGAGAAGTATACCATTTTTCTAGTTCCTGTTTCAATGCAGTTGAATTGGTATTATTATCATAAATATCATTAATATTGTCTTTAGAAGAATTATCAAAATTATCACACTAAAACTTCGCTCTTATAACAACTTGAATGATGCAATATTATCACATCATGATAGGAATGTATTCTTATTAGATTAACAGCATTAGAACATGCAGAAATGAACAAATTTACAAGTGAGAACATACCTGTAAATAACTTCTTTTCATTCTTATTCCTCAAAATATTTTCTAATAATTTCCATTGTTTCTCTTCTATAACTGCAGCAATTTTAAATGATGGTATTGTTCGACCCATAGAAATATTTGAAAATATTAGGAGTAGAATAATGAATAGAATACTAATGTGAAAGTGAGAGGATATTCTCAAGATGAAAAATAAGATTTATTGAATTTTTAATGTGTTTCATGGTTGTGTTTATCTAGGTCTTTCAATGTAGAAAAACCTTCTCCACATGGACAATTGTATATTTTTTCATTATTATTTTGTGTCATTATAGTAATTTTTTAATGTGAAACAAATTATATATTGATAGTAGCACATTGTCATTCGATAGAATAAGAACAATATTCTATTAGCGAGAATCTAGGTTGTGATCGCAATATCACAAAAATAAGAGACAAAATTAATTCATAATCTAAATTATTTAGTTCCCCGTATACAATTTATACACCAAATCTCTTTCTTCTGTTCACCAGTTAGTTGGTTAGTTCTTACTTTCATCCAAACATCTGGCTTTATTGTACCACACCTATCACATTTACCACGATAACTTGTCATTTTCAACTAATTATTTGGAATTACACTATAAATTTAATTATCTTATTCTCAATTATTATAACTGATAATCGTTGTTGCTGTTATTTGTTTAGAACAAAAAATATAAAAGAATTAAAATATTTTATACGGCAAACTCTTTAAAAACACTATATTCATTCAACCTTGAAAATTTGTAATTTTGGCGAGAAATTACAAATTACCCTCTAAATTTTAGATGGTAGGTTTACCTATAATCCCATGTATTACTAGGCAAATCACTACTAGTTCTTGCTGGTTTGTAGGTACTTCGACGGATTCCAATAGACGTTGTACTTTTAGATATTGTCCATCATCTTCTGATAAAGTATCGGTAGATTTACGTAATTGATCACAGAATTCTTTGAGTGTCTGGATCTGTGGGATATTCAATATGTGGATAATTTGGTCTGTTAGGAGGTTATCTCTTAAGCATTCCTGACAACGATCATTTGACAACAATAAATGACGAAATTCCAGCAAAAAGTCCAAGAGTTATTATGGCTAGAAGTGATTTTGGTTGAGGATAGAAATAGCCAAATATGGAGGTGATAAAAATTAAGTTAAAACTATAGAACAAGATCCATAGGGCAGCTTTTTTTAAATCTATAAGATTGCATAATTGACATAAACTGTTCAATTATTTAATTTGACGCGTGTTTTTTTGTTGATTTTTTATATACTCATTCTCAAAATTCCATTGTTCAATAAAAAATTAATTTATTGTATTAAATGGAATATATTATCTGTTAGATCATTACCGAAATAGAAAGATTAGAACTATATTCGTCGATTAGAATTGTGTTGTTGTTTATGAATTTAGAATATTACATATCATATTTAATCAATTACTTAATGAAAAATATTAGGGGCTAGTTATGTATGTAAAGATATGAAAAGGAACTTAAATTAGCTACTATTTTTTAGATATAAAACAATAAGAGTTCTTATACTTGAGACTACTACTTTTATATCTGAATCAGGTTGCTTATTTTTGTAAATATAAATAAAAATCTACCCATGAATATAAGGTATGGACACGAGTCCCACCGTCGGCGAATATAAAAAATTGTATAGATATTAGTTCACACGTCTCAAATCCGAAGATAAAAAATAAAGAAATGAGGGAGTGTGTATTGAAATTATAAATAGTTTTACACAGACAGACATAAAATATTGTAGCCTTTGCAAAACAGCATGAGCAAAGCAAAAATAAGTTTTAATTTATTATTGCTAATTAACCAAATTGTATAACTCTCTTGTAACTATAATTTCTTTGTGGTGTTCCACTATTGGTCTAGGATAATTTTCAATTTGAAAGAGTTTAGTAGATTTGTCAATTGTCGAATTAACTGTGTTATACCATTCATGTATTAAATTTACAGAAGTATCTTTAAGTTCTGGAATCCATTTTTTTATGTAATTACAATTTGGATCAAACTTTTTTTGTTGTAACCATGGATTAAAGATTCTGAAAAAGGGTTGAGCATCACATCCAGTTGAAGCCACCCATTGCCAATTGCCATTATTAATAGAGGGATCATAATCAACAAGTTTTAATCCAAAATATCTTTCTCCATATCGCCAATCAATGTGTAAATCCTTTACCAAAAAAGAAGCAGTGATTAATCTTACTCTATTATGCATATAGCCAGTTTCATTTAGTTCTCTCATTCCTGCATCTACAATTGGAAAACCTGTTTTTCCATTACACCATAATTCAAATTCTTTTGGGTCATTTTTCCATTCAATAAAATTTATCTTACTTTTTCTTCTATATCTTTCTTGAAAAGGACTAGTAAATACAAAAGGAAAATGAAATCCTATATACACATAAAAATCTCTCCAATATAATTGTCTTAGCAAACGGTGATTGAAACCTAATTCCTTTTGTATTGCAGAATATACTTCTCTAATGGAACATATTCCAAATTTAAGATAAGGCGAAAGATGGCTTGCTGTATTATCTAATAAATTAATATATTCTTTTTGGTTATTATCTTCGTTAAATTTATATTTTAATGCTGATATTAATTCTCGATATTTTTTTCTTGTTCCAATCAACAATAATTGGGTTGGTGATGTCAAGGAAGTAGTATCATTGATAACAGGAAATTGTTCATTTATAATTTGAGAAAAGAATTCCTCAATATTATTAATTCTTTCAATGCTATTAAAATTTTTTAATTTTTTGCTGTTGTTGATATTATCAAAACTAATAATATTAATTTTGTATTTTTTTATATCAAAAGAACTTTCTTTTCTTAATGGTTTTTCAATTGCCTTGTTATAATAATGAGAAAAAACTTTAAATGCTCCATTGGTTGAATTCAGAATCTCTTCTGGTTCATTAATAAGAATATCGGGACATTCAATAAAGTCGATATTAATAGATCTACAAATTTCTTTTATTGACCGATCTCTTTCTTTACTGTAAGGAGTATAATCTCTGTTAACAAAAACTGCTTCAATTTTCTTGTCTAATTGTAATATCTTTTTTATTGTAGATACCGGATCTCCCACTAAAAAGGTAAGTTTAGACGTTATTCTCAAATTATCTTTTCCTACTTCTTCTTTTTCTTTATCTATATCTAATTTATCAAACTGTTTTTGAAGATCCAACAATGATTCTTTTAAGAATCTTAGCAAATGTATTCTTCTTTGCTTGCGTTTTAAAAGCAAAATAGGATCTATTGGTAAAGAAAAAGAAGAATACAATGAGTTTGACAACAAGATATTGCTATCTAAAATAAAAAAGCAATAAACTGAATTTGAAGAATATAAAGCATTTATCAATGCCGTATTATCTTTTAATCGTAGATCGCGTCTAAAAATAAAAATACTATTTTGATACTTTCGTTGTAAGCTGCTTTCTTTATACATATAATAATTGATTAATTATTTATTATAATATATTATATATGAACAGTTTATGTTAGTGCCTAACCACCATTTGAATATGTATTTGTTATTGCTATTGTTCAAAGAAGGAAGTTATAATATATTATTCGTCATTAGACATAATTTAATTGAATTATTTACTCTTGCTTTGCCATAAACCAAATGTGTTATTTTGTTGATCTTGTAATCTCGCCCTCTCAAATGGATCATGTAAGAATATAATAGAATCTATCTCATGTATAACACAAGGATTATCTACCTGTTGAGGATCTTCCTCAAAGGGCACATTTATCCACCAATTTAAATATTGAGCAACTAATTTCTCAAAATTAACAGTATCCTTATTTTTTTGTGGTGATTCGTTATACATGTACTTCTTTCAAAATATTAAATGATAAGAAATTTAGAAAAATACAAGTAAATGAAACTAACAAGAAAGTTGATACTAAATCATTTTGAATATATTTATATTCAAGATATTTATTACTTATGAAGATTCTTCAAATTTTCTTCTTCTAAATTCTACTAAATCTATAATCTTTCACTTAATATGAGACTAAATATGTTAATCTTCTTAAATAAACTGTTAATAATTGTCTCTAACCTTTATAAAGAATAGTGTAGTTTGACGAATAGAATGTAAAAATGTCTACTACAAGAGGTAAAAATATATTGATAGTAGATGATGATGAAGATATCACTAATCTATTTCAAACATTTTTAGAATATGATGGATATAAAGTAGA
>DASUZI010000288.1:0-6549 GCA_036376955.1 Nitrososphaeraceae archaeon | reverse complement strand
CACTCTTTGAATATAGTTTATAGCATAAATTTGCAATAACATTTTCTTCATTATGTTTTTGTTAAAGTTTAGGATCGCAACTAGTATAACTAAGTTAATTTTATTTAAAAATTTTATGTCTTATTAAGTTTAAAATAGTCTATTACTTCGCCATTGTTGGTAAGAAATTCACCAATTAATGTTTTACCATTATTTTCTATTTTTACATTTAAAAATCCAAATTGACTTTCCTGTAACACATAAAAACCGTATCTTTCTTTAACAGGATCTAATTCATCTCCTCCAGTCCCCACTGTTAGAAATATTATTCCATTATCTTTATCGGAGTAATCTGTTTTCAGAGTATTTGTGATTATTGGTTTTGGTTCTATTTTTTTATTTGTTGTTTTTTCATATTGTTCATTATATAGTAGTGGATAGGTTCTTTCATAGTATTGGTTGTGACTAGATATTACCAAATCTACATCATATTGTTGATAGAGTTGTTGATATATATCTCGCAGTTGTTCTGCCTCTCCTTTATCTTGACTTGTAGAATATAACGGCTTGTGTTGATGGACAACTATCCAATCTACACTGGAATTTTTAGATATTTTCTCTAAATCATTTTTGATAAATTCATACTGTTTGCTCCCTTGTTCAAAAGGATGCTCAGTAGACATACTAATAAAGTGAATATTTCTAAAGTCGTGTGAATAATATGGACTCGTTAGATTGTGATAGTTCACAATCTGTTTGTAAATATTAGCGAATTCAGCATCATGATTTCCTATTGCAATTTTCAATTTTTCTTTGATAGGTTTTGACATTTGAATCCAACATTTAGCAGATGGAGACTCCTTTACCTGGTCTCCAGTTGTAATTATTAATTCAGGATCTACCGCGAGAATATTGTTTATAGTCTTTTTTGTTTCTTCATTGCAGTACCAATCTCCCACTGCAATAAAGTTATAATTTGTTGAATTAGTAACATTTGGTTCCTCAACAATGTCATTAAAACTAGTATTATTTTTATTTGTAATACTAGCATCTTTTATTTTATTTATTATACTTTCATCACGTTTTTTGTTTTCTGTCATTTTATTATTTAAATTGTCATTAGTAATTGTTTCTTCTTTTTCCTCTTCATATTCTATATATTGCCCAGGATCAAAAATATAATCAAATTCCTCATCATTTTTGTCATCTTTTAAAGCATATGAAGATTTAGACAATGATAGAGAAAAGAATAAAATACATGACAATACGAATACCATAATTACTGTATTGCTATTAAATTTACTTTTCAATAAATCATTCTCCTTAAATCATTTGTTATAACAAAAGACTGTAATCTTTGCATTAAAATAACAATATCAAGTAAGAATTTAATCGAATCACAAACATAATATAATATAATAATAAGCAATTGATAGATTCTGTCTATTTGAATAATTACACACAATTTATTCAACCTTATCACTAAACTTATTCTTTGATTTTTTTCCAAATTAAATATTTGTAATATTTTCCTCTTGCAATAAGTTTTCAACTCTTGTCATCATTAAATGAAGATATAATATAGTTAGTATATTTATAATACTCTTGTATTTGTAAATAATTAAATATTCTATATCATAATATTGGATTTTTGTATACATAATATTGATTATTTTTTATGTAATATTTAAATAAAATGATATTACATTACTGTTATTTGTAAGATAAAAAAATAATAGTGTTATGTTCTAGTTTAACAATCGAATATTAAAGGATTTTTGATGTTAATGGTCCAATTGTCTAACTTGTTATAAATAGAATATAAAAGAAATCAAAATTATTTTTTAAATAATTGTTCTGCCCTGTATACCGTATTTTAATACTAGTATGTAAAATATTTATTAGACATATACACATGTTTGAATTCCAACATATTACGTTGTGAAAATGCCTTGAGTTTTATGATCTTCTATTTATTCATATAACCCTCTTATTGTACCCCGCCATACATGCTATCTACATTAGATGTTTTATGAGCATCCTTCTCGGTGGTTAACTAAAAATGGTTAACTATTTTAGAATCCACATGTAATCTGTCTCGTTGCCAAGAACACTCTTAGATAAACCAATGCTATTATTTAGTAAAGACAGTGATTCGTTTTGCGTACTATTGAATAGTCTTATTCCATAGAAAACCCAACGATCATCGACCGATTTCCCTATAGCAGAAGATATCCAAGCAATACTTTTTCCATCTGGAGTCTCGAATGTTCCATTACCTATGCTCTGGACTAATGTATCAGACAAGTAAGTATCTATGTAAGTCTGATTGTTAGTAACATTTCCTACACCTTTTAGGAATCCTTGGTCAGTGTGATGTGATTCTGTCATTCGGTAAGGAGTTAATGATATATTCTTTGATCCTAAGAATGTGGTTGTATTTTCATTAAAAATCGAATCTGCTACGTCCAAAGGTACAGTAATTTGTCCATTGATACTCTGCTGAGGAGACAGTGCTTGTACAAATGTCTCGGGACGAGTCAGAAATAGACCTCCTATTGTAAAGGCGATAATCAAAAAGACAGACAAACATAATGACAAAACCTCTACACTTTTCAAACAAGCTTGTTAAGATGATGTGATTTAAATACATTTTGCATTATGGGCGATTGTTTTTTAATAGCTAATCTTTCCTTCAGGATATATTATTTGTTTATCTGGCGTGTATATCAACCAAAGTTATGTAATAAAATAACTATTAGAAATTTAAGATTACTCAATCTGCTGTAAATAATTATGTTATTAAACAATTGAACAAAAGTGAGGCGACTCTATGTCCTTTTTTGTATCTATAAAAAATTTTATTTTTTATGAAGAATATTACTAGTTCAATAAGCCACTTCTAAAAAAGACTATAAAACCAATAAAAAAAAGGGAGTTATCTCTCTAATTTCCATATCTTGGTTATTGCATTTCCTTGCTGATCTATTTCATCGGCTAATACCCCAACTGTGTTTTTCAATAGAGATAATGCCCCTGTATCATTTGTATCAAAAGTAACAGAACCTAAGTTTCTAATCTTTCCATCATTATCCATTTTTCCAATAGTGCTAAAAGTATATTTTGCTACACTATTGTCTAATGCTATTAGCATACCATAACCTTTACCATACCAATAGCCATCATCCTTTAAAGTAGTCCATACTGTTCCAGAATCCCATACAGGAATATCTATTGACAATGTTGCATTACCTGACCAAGATATTTCAAATTCTTGTTTATCAATATTTGATATTTTCATTCCTTCGCTCTGAGTTTTCGATTCTACAATTAATTCACCTATACTTAATGAAAGTTCCTTATTGCTTAGTGTTGTTGGACTTGTCATATTGGTCATATTAGTTTCCATCTGTGCATTTACCATTATAATTGATGTCATCAAAAATAGTGACACAATCACCATTCCAATACTTAATGGATACTTCATTGTTTATTATTAATAAGCCTAGAATAAATATATTTAAGTTATTAAATAAAATCAATAGAATAGATACCAAAAAAACTTAAGCAAATAGCAGATTCATAGAATCTTGAAATATCACATACATAATATCCATATCAAATTTTGAAACCACTATTGTAAAAATAGAAATTCTTTATAATATATGTCTAAAAAGATTAACTAATCCTATATCTGATATTGAATATTAAAAAGCCCACAAATTATATTTTCACTTTCTCTCACTAGTCACTACATTCCAAGTTTGGGATTTCATTGCTTAATAAATAATTAAAAATTATAGTAATAACTTAATTCCATAATTGGGAATATATGTCTGTGATTAGTTATTGGAATTTTAGATATTAAATGTTGAAATATTTTTCATTAATAATATTAAGTTTATCATTACAAGATATGATTGTTTTATAATAAATTATTAAAATTTACTCATTAGTTGAATTTCTATTATTTCATAATACGATTGATTAACTACATTTTGGTATCTTTAACAGTGGAATGTGAAACAAATTTTACATACATTTTGGTCCCAATTTTCAATAGTTTGAATCATATATCGATAGGATCAAATACTTTATAATAATAAGAGAAATTATTTGAGATTTTAAAAATTCATCTTATATTGTAATGGCTTGTATTTCTATCATTGTCTTCCATACCTAGAGAATAAATTCATATCACAAGATATTTCGGGGCCTTAAAATTAGGAATAAATCCTCTTTTTATATAAATAAATAAAAATGAAGTAGTAGTATTGTGTAAATAAAATTGCTATTAATTCTACAGATGTACCATAATTCTGAAATAAAGGTTTGTACCTAATAAGAAGATGTATTTACTTAAATTATCAATGACTACATTTTTAATAATAACACTCACAATGTCATCTATAGTAGGTAATTCATTTGCACATACTTTTACAAACAATGAAAGTGCTGCCTTTTTGGCTTTAATTGATAATATGAAAATTCAAGCAAGTTTAATTCAACAATCACTCTCGTCAGGAAATATAGACATAGCAAAACAGCATATTGATAAACTAAAAGAACTTTATAGTAATCATACAAATGAAGAAATAGCAGAGAAAAATGAGAGAATTGCCAATGAAATATCTACAACAATAAATTATTTTACGTCATCATCAAATCAAAATAATTTTTCTCAATCTCAAATTGGTAATAATGTACAGAATCTTAATGCAATTTTAGATGAATCTATATCTGTAAGGATTCCTAAAGATGTTTTAGATAACTCCACAGTACACGCTCTGCATTTTGTTGAATTAGTCAATGGAGTAGATATGAATTATAATAGTACTCTAGGAGAACAAGATATTCAAAATATTTCCTTAGTTAATAATAATAAATCTAGATCTCAAATCGAAGACATCGTTTCTTATAATACTGCAAGAGATCTATTGAATGTTGCAATAGATTTGTATGAATCAAAATTAAAGAGTAAAATAATAGTCAATAATAATAATTCTGAAACGATTGACAAATTACAGGAAGGAATAAAACAACTTGAAACATCTATAGAAATGAAAAAACCCTCCAGTGAAATAACTAACATTATCATTGGAGTTGTATATCCAACATTGCAGGAGTTATATAACTTTAAACTAGGAGAAGAAGAGCATGCCCATACAGAAGAAAAAGAATATAGTGGAGCACTTAAAACAGTAAGAGATTCAGTTACAGTATTATTAGAAGGCTTGAGTATTCCAGCAACAGATTTTATACATCTTTATGATTCCACACCGTACCATATAATGAATGGACACGTTGCTTTAAAAGTTCCATGTGGAGATGATAGCACTTCTCCCATTACAGTTTTAATTGGTTCAGCTCCCAACATGACAACAGGAACCCTTGAAAATCTTCCCACTTTATCAACTCCAGGAGAGCAATGTCTATATCATGTTGATTTAATTCCAGATGGAAATTTAACAACAATTACAGATATTGCTATATCTAATACTGGAGAAGAAGATATACAATTCCCACCAACTTCAACAGTAGTAATAGGTATAAATAAAGTAACGAAAGGAGAGCATGGAGGAGAACATTCTGAAAGTCCAGAAGAACATGCTTCTATTACTAACACAACAACAGCAGCTGCAGAAGCTGAACATACTGAATAATAATAAAAGATGAATGAATATAACATCTTAAAAAATAGCTTTTCCTTTTTTTAATTCATAACTATAATAAATACTAATTATCAAATATCTAACAAAATAATTTCTTAAAAAATCAAATTATCTAGGATTCGTATTTACTTGGTACCATTTTTGATCACGGTTCACTTTTGTTATAAATCTATAGTAACTATTGAAGGTTTAATATCAAATTAAAATATGAACCCACTTATATAATGGGGCCAGTGGAATGTGAAACAGAATTGATCTAAATTTTAGAAAAGGTCTAAAATTTAGGGATTTTAACTTTCAGTTATTAAATATGACTTGTTTACATTCGACAAAATCAATTGATAGTTAATATGTTGAGAGTAAATTTGTTAATGAATATAAAAAATTATAAATCTTAATCTAAGTAAATTACATACGTATTTATCGAGTCCAAATACATGACATACTCGACTCTCTCTAAGCTAGGAATTTTGGTTATTGAACCCTTTCTGTCATGGGGACCACGCAGTTACGAATCTGTCGAAATCATAAGATTAGGAATCAAATTTATTAGAAAAATTTTTTGTATTTTTATGAGTTTTATACATAATTCCCTAAGTCTCATAAACATAATAACTTTCAACCTAGTCATTATAAAGAGAAATTAAATATACTAAAAGTTTGAGTCATCTATACAATATTATATATAACTTCTTCATATATTAATGACCAAATTCTATAGCATTCTCACAATTAAAATTAATGTACAACAAATTTTCTTACATACTATTTCTTTTCTTCATTCTGTTCATGTCCTTGAAAGATTTTCTTTACTTTGTCCTTTATCATTTCCTTTATCTTCTTTTTTCCAGCTTCCACATTAACAGTTCCAGATATAATCATCTGTCCTCCTATAATT
>DASUZI010000287.1:0-3421 GCA_036376955.1 Nitrososphaeraceae archaeon | reverse complement strand
TTTTAATTATCATAATATCAGAATTTAAATTTTAGTAATAGATGAAATCGAGATTTAAGTAAGTATTGATTAATTGGTTATTGTTTTCTATTCTGTATTATATTATATATCCAGTTTTGAACCTAAAATAAAATATTTTTTATTATTCGTTAATTGTAAATTTTCTTTTATAGGTCTATCATATTGATTTATAAATTTCTAATAATTTTTGTGGTTTCTGATATATTTCTTTAGATGTGAATAGAAGTGATTCAGGAATGAGAAATATCACGAAGTGAATTTTATTAAATTATATTCAAAAAAAAATTTAACACTACACTGTTTCAGTCTTTAACATATGTTAGTGAAATGTCGAATTCAATGGGTAGGCTGTTTTAAAAATTTTAGATTCTCTAAAAGTCTATATGGTATTGTTATCATAGTATGTAGGCTGATCCTGAAACTGTTTAAAGAGATATTGTATACATTAAATACTCAGAAAGCATTTTTTGATGTCAAATATTTTGCAACCGTCTTTCCTTCAAAATAATATCGATTTTCTCATAGAAACCTTCATTAGATTCATAATATCATTTACCTGGATGTATCGAATGCTCTAAATATTACTCGAAGGAATTGTGAGGGAGGAAAAGAAAACTCAGGAACTACTAAAAAAGATGGATTGATAAATTTGAAGGAAAAGCACTTTACCATGACATGCAAAATTATTGCTATAAAGAGTATTAAAAAAATGTATGATCATATGATCATGACATAACATTCTTAATAGTTACTATTGTATTAAAAAAAAGTCTGAAAAGATTATTATGGTTGAACTATTAGAATGCCCAGTATCGTCATATGTTAGTAAACAGTTTGTAATTGTTGATGAAAATGTTTCTGTCGCCAATGCCGTAAAACTCACCCAACCGAAAAACATTGAAACAATAATTGTTTCCTCTAATGGAAAACCTGTCGGTATAGTAACTGATAGTGACATTCTGGAGAAGGTCGTAATAAAAGGAGATGATTCTGATTTAGTTAATCTGAAATCTATAATGACATCTCCAATTTTGACCTTACCTAGTACCTCAACTTTCAAACAAGCTATAGAATTAATGAGGGTTCAAAAAATTAAACGAGTTCCAATAGTTGATTCACACCATAAAAGTGCTCAAATTATAGGTGTTGTGACACAGAAATTCCTTGCAGAAGCTGTTAGAAATTCCGTAATAGAAAAAACTTTTAAAAGTTACAGAGTATCAATAAAAGAAAACTACAAGCCAATTTTTGGAAATCTGGGTTTCATTATGCAATTTACTGGGATATTGATGATTATTCCTGCAATATATGGAACATTTTTGAATGAATTAGAATCTGCAGCATCAATTTACCTAGCAGTTATTTCAATGTCCTTGACTGGGTTTCTTCTGAATACTTTGGGAGAAAAAAGTACGTTAAATTTGAAGCAGTCTTCTATTGTTGTGGTATCGAGTTTTACACTGTTAAGCCTTTACGGAAGTTTACCGTATATGTATGTCAATCCATTTGAAATAAATTTTGATTATTTATCTTTGTTTGTAAGTTCAGTTCTAGAAAGTTCTTCTGGTTATACAACAACTGGTCTTTCTACAATAGAAAACCCAGAATCACTCCCAGAAAGCTTCGTCTTTTATCGATCATATACTCAATTGGTGGGTGGGTTAAGTTTTGTTTATTTGGTGATGGCTTTGTATTATCCTGAAACAAAATTGGCTACGATGCGTAATATGATAGGAAGAGGAATTCTTAAGTTTAAAGAATTATTGTCTACTATTAGTATTATCTTTGTATTTTATACATTTATTTTTATTTTGTTAATATTTTTTATGGGTGACATACAGCTGATCGATTCTGTATCTTTATCGTTTACAACTCTTGTTACAGGAGGCTTTCTTCCTGATTCTACAATTTTTAATTCTATTAATTCGAATCAGTTAATATTGATCATGGGAGGAATGCTGTTCGCTGCATTACCTTTTGGGTTTCATTATGGTATTTTTAGCAGAGGAGTAAAAACGCGAAGATTAAGTATGGAAATAATTCTCTATCTGTTTTTTGTTTTGCTTTCTGCAGTTTTATTTATAACAATAGAACCTTCCATTTCAACACATAATTGGCTTACTTCATTATTTCATGTTGTAAGTGCAACAACAACAACAGGATTTTCATTTATTAATCTATCTTCTTTAACATTTGAAGGGAAATTATTTCTTGTTTTTGTCATGCTGGTGGGAGGAACCGCCTTTTCAACTGCTGGAGGAATAAAGATAGCTAGATTATTATTAATTTTTCAGAAATTAAGAGGTAACACAATTTTTTTAGCGATGTCTGATGCATTTACACCATTATCAATTTCATCAACTGCCATACAATTTCGTAAAAATAGAAATGGTCAAAAATTCTCAATCTCAAAAAAAAATCTAATAAAATCAAAAAATGATCTTGTATATCGTGATAGTCAAAAACTACCGTTGTTATATGATAAGGCTTTTAGAGATGCTATTCTTGTAATTATATTATTCGTTATTCTTTCTATTGGAAGTGCAATTGCTATTTCTAACCTTAATAAAAGTGATTTTATAGATGCATTATTTGAATCGTCATCAGCTCTTTCTAATACAGGTCTTTCAGTTGGGATAACTACTGCGGAGCTAGATTTGATATCAAAAATAATCTTATCAATTAATATGGTTTTGGGTAGATTTGAAATAATTGCACTTTTATATATTTTCATCTCGAGATTAAGGAGATAGTGCATGCAAAATTTATTCTAAAATATTAATGTCTAATCATACAATGAAAAATAAATTACTTCTATTAATAGTACCATGTATTGTTATTATAAGTATATTTTTATTGTTGGAAGCAAAAAAATTTCATGATGAGGAAACTCTATCATTAGGGCCATATAGTTTAAAAGTTAATCTTTGCGTTCAATTTTAAATCCTATCTTCACTTCAGCTTGAAATTCACTAACTTGATTATCTAGTATCCTGAAGGTTACCCTTCCCAATTCTGCCCATTCTATATTATTTATTGTTTTTGATGCTTCTTTAATTGCTTCTTTAACTGCATCATCTATGTTATTAGGAGACGTTCCTATAATGTGAATGTATTTGTATACCATAAAAATAGTCGGTGATCATCACTTAAAACTTTTATTAATTTTCTTTATTGGTTTATACTAATTATATAAGAGTTATCTGAATAATTGTGGAACATCTCTATCAATAAATTTTGACATAAATTTCTTGAAGGGGTTATCTTCACTGTTTGGGTATTCTGAATTCCTAGAGTCGATGCTCTTTAAATTATTGTTATCTTGTCTATTAGGGCCAACATAGTCTGCAGGAATGGGACTTTTTTCTAATGAGGGTTTGGGTATTAATCCTTTATCCTC
>DASUZI010000286.1:0-4628 GCA_036376955.1 Nitrososphaeraceae archaeon | reverse complement strand
TTTCACATAGAATTTTAGAAGGTGAATTCATTATGTGCTAAATGACTCATGGTTCTATCACGATAACAAATTCGGTTAATATACAAACACTACTTTAGGTTAAATAATAGCACTTATCGATGACATTAGGTAATATGATATAAATAAAATTTAACTCTAAATTGGCATTTATTTCGTTAATCATATAATTACAATACTAATCAATGATTGATACAATTAGATATATTCGATATTTCCATAAGTTTAGTGGTATTGACATCATCATCATCATCCTGTTCAGAACTTAGAGAAGATATTAATAATATAATAAAAGAATGGCATTTTGGAACAGAAGATCTGTTTGAGGATAAGGATTTAGAAGAAATGACTTCTGAAATTATGAGGGTAGTCAATAAAAAGAGGCCACCAATAGAAAACCACCAAAGTCAGAAAAATAATGTAAGAACATCTATTAAGCAAACAAATAATAAATAAAATCTTAATATTTTAAATTATTATTTACTATCTAATAGTGAATCTATTTTCTCTTCTAATGTAAAAATATTTTTTAACATTTCATCATGATTCTCTTCAAATTCATGTACTTTTTCTAGAATACGAATATGATGTTCTATTTCTAAGTGGGAATATAATAATGCTGGTTTTGTACTACTCTAGGTGGAGTTATCACCTGTTAATGTATTATTATAGTAGTTCCCATTGATTTGTTTCCTCTATTAGATCAAATATGTTCTTTCTTAGTAAAAACCTTACACTATTCAGTTACAGAATTATTACAGTAATTGGAATACCACAACAACAAGCCCAAGGTTTTTGATTAATATCTAGTTATTAATAGTAGTAGAGACATTTATATCTTAGTATTTAATTCCACTACTCTGATTAGATGATCTTTAAAAGATTTATTATTATATAGTTTTTCGTCAAAACAATCATCACATATCCAAATTTTTGACTGTTTTTCAATGACGTCTTTTACTATTGCGATTTTACTTGCGGTTCTATCGCATCTTCTATTAGCATCGGTAGAATTTTGACATCTCATAATTTTTTACCTTAATTTACTGCTTCTGCTAACTACTGGTGGATTATTGATGAACAACGTCAATCCCTCAGCATTACATTTTGGACAGTTCCAATTTATTCTAAAGTATTCATCAGTAATATCTAAATTTGTCAATTCTACTTCTGTGCTTGGAAACTTGTGACCACAGCTAATACATTCTAATTTCGTTGTCATTTCTTACTGTATTTGGTTAGAAAATCAGTTAGAGCGTGAATAATAACTGCAGTAACAGTTGTATCTTTATCTAGTGCGTATTGTTTGGCTTCCTTAACCAAGTCTCTTGGTAATAACCACGTAGTTTTAATTTTATTAGGATCTTTAATCATAAGCTTTATTATAACCTTATATACGGATCTATTAATTATGCATATCGTCCGTATCTACGGTTTTACAGCAGCACGGTTTTATTAATTTACCGTATTACCTTAATAATAAAAAGAAAGAACATAACCAAAATTGAGATAACTACAAAAATTATACTAATTTCTAGAAATTTATAATGTCATAGACTGTAACTACAAAATATGTCAAGAATTAGGATTACACTTACCTTCCTGCATAAAAAAATAAAAATAACAAATATCTTAAAAAGGTAGGTTCACCATATATACTCATAGGTGAGTAAAAAAATAATATCAAATTTTGTTACTACCAGCTTTCTAGTTACAATAATAGCAACTGTAACTCCTTTTTTTAGTTTTTATAACACTTTAACGGTAGATGGTCAAACATCTTCTTTACCAACAGATTTTGATATTTCACAATGTGATCAAGTAATAAATGCTACTTCTTTAAGAGGGATGGTACATGGAAGTATAACTAATGACTGCTTAAACGGAGGTAAAGGTAATGATGTTTTGTATGGTGATTTAGGTTACGATATGTTAAATGGAAAAGAAGGCGACGATGAACTAATAGGTGATTCTGGAAACGATAAATTGTATGGTGGTCCAGGAGATGATGATTTAGTTGGTAGTTTAGGTGATGATCTTCTTGATGGTGAAGATGGAAATGATGTACTTAAAGGAGATAAAGGTGATGATAAATTGAAAGGAGGCAATGGTGATGATACATTGATAGGTGATATAGGTGCTGATTTTTACATCTGCGGACCAGGAAATGATATAGCAGTACAGTTTAACAATTTGGAAGGAGATAGAAAAACTGCAGATTGTGAAACAATAACAAGATGAAAATTATAACAAAGAACGGTTATTTTATTACTCTTATTATTACGACTAGTCTTGCTTCCTGAAAACTCTACTTCTTTCATACTGCTCAGCATATATAAAAAAAGTTACAAACATAATTTTTTGGAATCTATCGAATTATTTTCAATCATTAATCATTTAATAGGTATAATATATTTGAAATTTTCTAGAGTCTTTCATAAAGTGGATAAACATATACATTTGCTTTTTCGTCCTCATTAATTTTGATGGAATGTGCTAACAAACCGCCATTCAATTCACTTCCGTCTAAACCAGACCCTTTAATACCCAGAGTACAGTCTTTCAATAAATGATCTTGATGATCAAACTCCAGATATTCTTTTCCTGGATAAGGCTCCAAAGTAACTCTTTCTTCTGCTATTACACCATTTCCTTTAAATCCATTTGACATTATCCTTCCTCCATCATTCAATATGAGATTGATTTTGTAATTTTTCTTTAAATCAGATAATCCATTATGAATGTTAAAGTTTTCCCCTGTGGTAACATATTTGATATTGTCACTTTCTTTAATAACTTTTGAACAATAATCATAACCACTTTGATCAGTTAGAAAAATAATTTTTCTAAGATTTTGATTGAAAATTGTAATTTGATTTTTTAGATAGAGATCATTTATTCCAGATCTTTGAAAAGATTTTGCATCTCTTGCTACAATTATAAAGTATGATGGAGAGATAATTTGTCTTGAGTATATATCATTTAACTTGCAAAGATCTTCATACAAGTCTGGAGATGATTGTTGAAAATGATTTGCATAAAATTTCCAATCTAATGTTTGTTGTTTATTTTGTACGAGATTGTATATGCTAGTAAGAATTGCTTGATATCCAATTATTATTTTATGGGTAGAAGCAAATAGATTGTCACCAAACTTTCTTTTATTTCCTGTTAGCTGAGGAACTCCGCCCCCTTTCTTCATCGGTATTTTATAGATATATCTGTTGGAATTTGGTGAAGCTTGTGCTGCTATAAAGCTAGTAGCCTGATATGGAATAGTTAATTTATTAATATAATCCTTTGAGGCTCCAATTATTATATATGGTAAAAATTTTGCTAGAGAAAATAAATTATATTGACTGTTACCAGGTTCTATTATTTGTAATCCTCGTTTAAGAAAGTGATCTAACTGTTCTCTGGAAATTACATTTTTTTCCTGCAAAAAATATAGCTTTGCGTTATATTGTTCTAAGATGCTTTCCATGATAGATGTATAATACCAGAAATAATTTTATCTCTCATTAATTAATCTAATGCACAAATGAGTTATAATAATACCCTAGAACAATTTAGATAATTAAACTAAATATCAATGAAATGTGATGTGTTTGCAAATTTTATACTTTCAAATATTGTTGGGAAGAAATTAAATATCAAAAATCCATAAATAATAACCTTCATTAATACATGATAACGACGACGAAATTCAGACTAGCCACGCACCATGATAAAGATTATGTTTTAGATTTGTGTAAAAATACATTTAGTTGGGGAGATTACATTGACAGAGTTTGGGATATATGGATTAGAGAACCTAATAGCATATTTTTAGTAGCTGTAAATGAAAATAACATAGACAAACCAATAGGAATCGCGCATGGTGTTTTAATACCTCAACAAATGGTATGGGTTGAAGGAATAAGAGTTGACCCGAAATATAGAGCTCAAAAATTAGCCACAAATATGTATCTACATATACTAGACTATGCAAGAAAAAAAGGAGCCTTATATTCCTCTGCTATAGTTTCTATAAACAATGACCCATCCAAAGGATTGATGGATAAATTAGGATTTAAAATGATTTCAAAATGGACATATATTAGTATAAAACCTATAGTGTTCCCAGATTTAGATAATGCGATTGCAGATAACTCCAAGGTTGCAATATTAAGTGAATATCAACAAATTCTTAATTTCTTAAATCAGCCTGATATTTTTAAATTATCTCGAAAAAAATTTGTGAATTCTTGGAGATGGCATGATTTAACAGAAGATAGGTTAAAAAAAATGATCAACAATAAACAGGTAATAATATTTGATAACAAATATTATAATAATAATGATTATGTAGATGATGATAAAAAAGAGAATAAAATTAAAGGAATAGCCATTATCGATAAAGAGGGTTACTGGAATAATCCGAATATATTTCAAATTATCTATATACACGCTTATTCTGATGAAATACTATTATCATTAGTCCTCAAGTGCTTGGAATTGATATCATTTAAAGAAAATAAATACGAAAGAGTACAGATATTTACGCCGTCTCCCATAAAAGATAATTCGTTACTATTTCAGAAATTTAATATTAATTTTTCTGAACAATT
>DASUZI010000285.1:0-10455 GCA_036376955.1 Nitrososphaeraceae archaeon | reverse complement strand
ATTTAATTTTCTTGCTAATTTTTCCAATTCTGGATAATAAACATTATTCATTGTTGAAGGTGGAGCGGTACCTTTTGAAAGGGTATTAAAAAGTGCATATTCAAAAGTTTTATCAGGCTGAAGTTTTGGATTGGGAATATCGATCTGTTTGTCATATTTGACTCTGTTTTCTGCTAATGAAGTATATATACTAGAAATATTGGACTTGCCACTAGACTTCTTTTTGTTTATACTCTTTTGTTTTGCCACTAATTATACATATTCTCCATAGATATAAAAATATCTTTAAATTAATGAATATTGATAAACATTGTAATAATAATTTGGTCATGTCCTGTTAATTTTACAATACAGAATATAGCCTTGGATCTCCTATTTTAATAAATACTTATTCATTCATCAGCTAGAACATCAACTGTTATTGTAATGTATTTTTGTAATTGTAGTTTCTTGGTCCTAATATATGTAATACTCAAATGCATTAGTAATCTTAGAGATGAGAACGAGAGAAGTTATGTTTCTGTTTAATTGATGCATTACATAAATTGCTAATTTATTTTCTCCGGATTATATTTATAAAACCATTATCACATTTGATACAGGTATTTTCCTTCTTTTGAGATCTTTGATAAAAAATAAGGATATCCAAATGAATTAGGTGTGTTAGTTATTTTATAGTCAGTATATTGATTAAATATCCCTTTTATTGTTTTATTAAAAGTTTCGTTATTAGTTATATAATCATCTATAATAAAAGATTCAGGTGTTTCGTTATTTAGAAACCAATCAAATCCTAATGTAGACCATCCTTGCTCTTTCATATTTATTTCGGTAATTTCTATAGAGCATTGTGCGTCAGTTGAGTTAGATAATGGAATTTGAACAAGTTGATTATTTAAAATCTTGTACTTTCTTATTAGTCTTTTTTGTCTATTTTTATTGAAGAAAATCTCTCGTACAGTTTGTCTATTTTTGTATTTTCTTTATTATGTAAATCGTTCCAATCATATCTAATCCAATATTCTAATGATCCTTGAATATTGTTATTGTACAAAGTAAAATTTACTTTATCTTTTCTAATTTTTACTTGCAATTGTTGTCTACTAAATTTAATTCCTAAATCGTCTGACTGGGTAGGTAAATAATAATCTGTCCTTGGTTTCTCTTCAAATGTTTCATTGCCTGGTAAAATATCTGTAAACCATTGATATACATCTATAGGCAATATGCCTTTAATGAACCATCTTAATTCTAATGATCTTAACATTTTGTAACAATTAATTTAATATAAACTATAGTGATTATTTATATTTGTAGTATACTTTAATTGTATTATTTTATTATTATATATATTATTTATTTATTTTATTTCAATATTGATTTCTATAAAAAACCTTATTTTAGTAAAATAGAACATGGATGAATTATTGTCTATATACCCCATTAAAAATTAGAATAACAAGTAAAAATTTTATTATCACTATTTTGGTCATCTCATAACATTTGTTTAATATACTAAATGATAACGACTACTTTATATAAAATAAATAATACAATTGCGTATTGGATTTGTTTATTTTGAGACATGGTTATGCTGGAAATCGATTATCCGACCCTATGAAAGATATTAAAAGAGAGTTAACTATATCTGGAAAAAAGGAGGTTGTAGAAATAGCAAAATCTCTTAAAAAATTAGGAGTCAAATTTAATGTTATTTTTTCTAGTCCATTTACAAGAGCATTTCAAACTGCTCAAATTATTGCTGAAGAATATAAATTAACAGAACAAATCGAACAATCTGATGAATTAAAACCAGATGGAAGTAAAGGATCTTTATATAATAAATTCAGTAAATTAAGTATTGATTCTGTAATTCTCATAGTAGGTCATGAACCTTACCTCAGTGGTATGATAAATGATATTATATCAAATGATAATTATAACAAGAATCATAATAATAATATCATACTCAAGAAAGCAGGTCTATCAAGGATTAAGATAACTTCTACTGTTCCCAAATTTAAAGGAGAATTAAGATGGTTGCTTACACCAAGAATTTTAAAGAAAATTTAATAGGTATTATCTTTCATTAACTATATCATGATATTCTTTGGATATATATTACTATAATAAAACAATAGTTCTTACTCATTTAACTATATTACAATACAGATCTATATTTTATATATAAAAAATCTTAAAATCCTTATACTGTATTTCATTTATTATCTGATTTAATTGGAACTTTTTATCCTCCGTCATGGAGAAACATCAAAAAGACTATCTAGATCAGGTGGATTAGATAGACCTCTTACATATACTGGAACCGCTGATATAAAAAATATAGCTAATTCCATAAAAAAGTTAAGGATTAAAATTGATTTAATAGTGACTAGTCCTATTTCTTCATGCAAACAAACAGGCGAAATAATCAATGATATGTTTAAAAAAAGGATACCAATAATCTTTTGTAATGATCTAAAACCAGAAGGAGAAATTTTAGATTTTTATAATAAAATATCAAAGTACAAAGATAAATCTTCTATTCTCATAGTAGGTCATGAACCTTACCTCAGTGGTATGATAAATGATATTATATCAAATAATGATGTTGATAGAAATTATAACAAGAATCACAATAATAATATCATACTCAAGAAAGCAGGTCTATCAAGGATTAAGATAATTTCTACTGTTCCCAAATTTAAAGGAGAATTAAGATGGTTGCTTACACCAAGAATTTTAAAAAAGCTATCCTAGCCTTTATAAATTATATCAGGAGAAAAATATGAAGGCATCAGTTATAGATTTAGGATATAATTCTATAAAACTAGTTAATTATAATATTATTCAAAAAAATAATAATTATAGACCGTATTATGATAAATCTATACGAGTAAAACTCGGAGAGGATATGCATATAACAAATCTTCTTAAACCAGATGCAATGGATCGTACTATAGAATGTATCAAATATTTTAGTGATATCATCAATATTGAATCTATTGAACATGTTTTACCATTCGCAACCAGTGCAGTGAGAGAAGCTGAAAATAAAAAAATATTTCTTCAAAAAATACAAGAACAAACTGGTTTCAAATTTAAAATATTATCCTCAGAAGAAGAGGCATATTATTCGTATTTAGGAGCTCTAAACTCTCTTTGTATACCTAATTGTTTATTCTTTGATCTTGGTGGGGGTAGTCTTGAACTTGTTTATACTGAAAATTATAAAATAAAGAAAATAATGTCACTTCCTTTGGGTTCATTAAAATTAACTCAAAAATTTTTTTCTAATAATACAGAAAAAAATAATAACTATAAAGACTCCATTGAAAAAAGTTACTTAAAACTACAAAATTATCTATTAGAATCTTTACCAAGCAAAAAGGATTTAGGAATGAGTATTGATTCTACTACATTAGTAGGAGTAGGAGGGACATTAAGAGCATTAGCCAGGTACGATCAGTTAATTAAAGAATATCCATTAAAAAAACTTCAAAATTATGAGCTAGAATATAATTCCCTATCTATAGTAAGAAATCTTTTATATAATATGAGCACAAAAGAAATTTCTAATATTGATGTAATAGGTAGTAATAGAGCAGAAACAATTAACACAGGTTTATGTGTAGTTTATTTGCTCATGTCAAAATTAAATTTTCAAAATTTGATTGTAAGTACTAATGGCATACGAGAAGGCATTGTATTCGATTTTGTTCGATCATTAAAAAAATCTCCCGATAATACATCGAATTCTAAAACTCGGAATATTAAATTTGATAAATCTCCTTTAGAGAATTGTGAAAAGTATTCAAAATCATCTATAGCATTACCTATTTTTATTAATCAACTATTGTCTCATGAAATATTAAATGACTTTGAATATGATATATTAAAAAAAGCTGTTCTTTATTTATCAAAAATTTCTAATACTGTTAGTTATTTAGGTAAATTTTATTTTCTACTTGATGAAGACATTCCAAACATCAACCATAAACAGCAAGTTATTCTCGCTTTATCACTAATATCAATTTGTAAACCCAGAATTGTTTCAGAACTTTCAGAAAACTATATTACTTTACTAAGACCATCCTCAAAAAGGAAGAATGGTAAAAAAATTGTTGACAAAATTTCTATTTGCTTACAACTATGTAAAATTCTGAAAAAAATTAAATGGTTAAAAATAAAAGAATTTAATAAAGAGAATAGAAAAATGATAGTATCTATTATGTTACCTAAAGAGAAAAAAATTCATGAACTCTTATTAAACGAAATACTACAACGTTTTGAATATATATTCAATCTTTCAATAGAATACTCCCTTTTCAATCCAAAAGAAAGTAGGAGATAAAAATGACTATACAACAGACTCAACAAAAAATAAAAGAAAATAGATTTGGAATAACAGGAAAACTTATTGTAGTTGAAGGAATAGATGGATCAGGTAAATCTACTCAAATAAGGCTTTTAGAGAAATGGCTTAGATTTAGAAACATACGTGTATTTTTAACAGAATGGAACTCTTCAGAGGCGATAAAAGATGTAACTGCTAAGGGAAAGAAGAAAGAAAAATTAACTCCAACTACATTTTCTTTACTTCATGCAACTGATTTTGCGGATCGCTATGAAAGAAATATTTTTCCTCTGTTAAGAGCCGGATACATAGTACTGGCTGATAGATACATCTACACAGCTTACGCTAGGGATATAGTAAGAGGATGTAGTCCACTCTGGGTGAAAAAGGTGTACGGATATGCATTGAAACCTGATCTTGTTTTTTATTTTAGAGTGCCTGTTGATGTAGCTGCAGAGAGAATATTATCAGGGAGACCTAAATTAAAATATTATGAAGCAGGTATGGATCTTGATATCAGTAACGATATTTATGAAAGCTATCGTATTTTTCAAAGTAGAATAATCGAACAGTATGAAAAAATGATTAAGAATGAAAATTTTGTAGTTATAGATGGTACATATGATATTGAACAACAACAGAAACTCGTCCGAGAGAAATTTGATGAAATAGTAATGAAGAATAAATCTGATAACAATGGAGAACAAAAAAATTGAAAAGTGATATCACTAACAAAATTGATTATTATGGACACGGAATTCCGTATTTTCAGAACATCGAAATAAAAGGGAAATTAATTGTAATTGAAGGACCTGATTCATCAGGTCGTAGTACACAAATATCATTACTAAATTCTCATCTTGAGGCAAATGGTCATGCTGTTTTAAATACAGGATTGAAAAGATCTGAACTAATAAGTGAAGGTATACTAGATGCAAAAGAACACCATTTATTGCGAAGAAGAACCATGAGTTTATTTTATGCTGCAGATTTTGCAGACCAGCTGGAAAATAAAATTATTCCTGCTTTAAAAGCTGGTTACATAATATTGGCTGATAGATATATTTATACACTTATGGCAAGAGACGCAGTAAGAAGAATAAATCAAAGATGGTCTCATAATTTATACGGATTTGCTATGAAACCTAGTCTTGTTTTTTATCTAGATGTTGAACCTAGAGAGCTTTTAAGAAGAGTCTTTGAGAAAAATATGACGCTTGATTATTATGAATCAGGAGAGGATCTAGGACTTTCTGATGATCTTTTAGAATCTTTCTTACTTTATCAGCAGAAAATTAAACAACAATTTATTAGAATGCAAAAAAGTTATGGAATTATCCCAATAGATGGTAATAGATCAATAGAGAGTATTAATATAGATTTACAAAAAAAAATTGACCAATTCTTATCTAATAATAAGTACTAATTATTAAACTTGTGTAAAGTAATTTTATGAGATTAATATTTATCTATAAAATTATTGCTTAAATTGAAAAGCGAATGTAGTTGATACTTTATTATTTGTATCATAAATAAATTGCATTCTTAATAATTTTCCATATGTAACTATATCTCTGGACATATTTTCACTACGTAGAAGCAATGTAGGATTATTAATATTATGATACTCATCAAGATCATATTCGGTATTTATGGATAGACCATAAGGCAAACTCCATCCATAACATTGACGTATAGTAGTTCGCATATGATCCATAACAGTTAATCCTTTTTCATGAGAAGATACTATATATCCAAATATTTTTCCTGAAAATTCATACCAGTAATAATCTAAAAAATTTTTCAATCCTCCAGACATTGATCCATGATAATCAGGCGTAGCTAAAATAAATCCGTCAGCTTTTACTATCTGCTCGTTTATATTTTTAATGTCTTCAGAAATTTCTTTTGGTTTATTAGGATTGAAAATAGGCAAGTTAATTTTACTCAATTCTATCATGCTTGTATCTGCTCCGTGTCTTTGTGCTTTCTCTAAAACCATTTTTAATATTTTATTACTTGAAGAATTTTTTCGGAAGCTAGAGCCTACACCTAAAAGCTTAAATCCAGTTATTTTTGTATTAATTAAATTTATCAAAGATTCATCTATTTCCATTTTTTTCTTTTTCTGTTCTCTTTAATTTATTCGTTCAAGCTTTTATATAGATATTTTTTTTGATTTCTATTATCCTTTACTACTGGATATAATATATTAATAAATAAATTTCAATTTCACATATTATATTTTCTTTTTATTTTAATATAAATTGATTATAATAGTCTAAAACTTACAATATGAAATATTTTAATGCATTCTATTGAGTCTTATAAATTAGTCAAATTTTATAATTCTAGGAATAGTATATTGAATAATAAACCTAATGACTATCATGCTTATCCTCATAGACAAAACTATTTGATATACATTTTTAAAATTAAGATGTAAATACCTAGAAAATAAAATACCGTCATCATATTGTATTTTATGTCTAATTTATTAAAATATAAAAGATGAAAAAATATTTGTAAAAACTTTATCTTTCAACAGCAGGAAATAGATAATACCTTTTCCTTATTGTTATGAATAGAACGTCTAAATAATATCAATAATACTAATTATATAGACTATATGGATCTATATTAAAACTATATGATACTTAAAAAAATATCAAAATATCATAGTTAATAACGAGGCGTAACATTCAACACGACAAATTTGACAAAGTATAATGATAATCAGTCTCTTTTGCCATTAACAAAATTCTCTAAATTTGACCCTATTTTCAAATCGATAATAATTGGAGCAGCAGCTTATACTCTTGTCATGTTAGCATTAATACTGTTTGCAGTTGGAGAGGGCTCAAAAGAAATATTTCAAGATGAGGGATTAAACTTTTTAACTAGCACTGATTGGAATGCAGTACCTGGTAGAGAATCTTTTGGAGCTTTGCCATATATCATAGGAACATTGGTTTCCTCAGGTATTGCAATGGCAATTGGCGTTCCTATAAGTTTAGGGATAGCTATATTTCTAGCAGAGATAGCAGGTTCAAAATTAAAAACTTCTTTATCTTTCATTATTGAACTTTTAGCTGCAGTTCCAAGTATCATATATGGTTTCTGGGCATTGTTTGTTTTTAGATTTTGGATAATGGATTTTGTAGAAAAGCCTTTACATAATTTTTTTGGTGGTTCTTTACCATTTTTTGCTAAAACACCTTTTGGTATAGATGTATTTACTGCTGGTATAGTTCTTGCTATAATGATAATTCCAATAATTTCTTCCATTACTAGAGAATTATTACTAGTTGTACCTAATTCTCAGAGAGAAGCTGCATATAGCCTAGGTGCAACTAGATGGGAGGCTATTAAAATTGCCGTATTACCTTATGCTAAATCTGGAATATTAGGTGCTAGTATAATAGGGCTTGGAAGAGCAATAGGTGAAACAATGTTAGTTACTTTGATAATAGGTAATGCAACTGGATTGAACGCTATTCCAACTTCTCTTTTCTCACAAAGTCAAACTTTGTCTAGTTTAATAGCAAATGAATTTAATGAAGCTGCATCAGAATTACATCTTTCTGCACTTATTGGTCTGGGAGCTGTTCTACTTGTGCTTGCAATGCTAATAAATGTAATAGCCCGACTTTTAGTCTACAAGATGGTAAAAACTTCCAATCCCGGGGGCCGAATATAATATATGCCATCTAAAACTAAGGAAAATAATAATAATTATACCAAAAATCGAAAGAACGTTCAAGAAATGATGTCAAAGACATCTAATAGAAAAATATATGTAAACAAGCTAGTAACAATTTTATGTATATGTTGTGTTATTATTGCTATAATTCCTCTTGGTAGCATTCTTTTCGAGGTTTTTAAAAATGGTTATTCTGCTATTAGTTTTGAATTTCTTACTCAAAAACCAGGTTCAATTGGGTCTGGTAAAGGAGGTATAGGACCAGCTATCCAAGGAACTTTAATAGTAGTAAGTTCTGCCTCTCTTATCGCTATACCTATAGGTGTTTTTGCTGGAATTTATCTATCTGAATATGCAAAAAGCAATAACAAGTTTGCCTTTGCTGTACGCTTCTTTGCGGATGTTTTAACAGGTTTACCTTCAATTATAGTTGGCATTGTAAGTTATGTGATATTAGTTATCTCTATTGGTTCTTTTTCGGTTGTAGCAGGAGCATTTTCATTATCATTAATAATGATTCCACTTGTTACTCGAATAACTGAAGAATCCCTTAAAATGGTCCCAGATACTATTAGAGAGGCGGCTCACTCACTAGGAGTTCCTAAATGGAAAATCACTATATTCATAGTACTGAAAACTGCAACAAGTGGAGTTCTAACTGGAATAGTATTATCTATAGCAAGAATTGCAGGAGAAACTGCTCCATTAATAATGACTATTCTAGGGACAAGTTTATATTTTTCATCATTGACGGGACCAGTAGATGCACTTCCATTGAGAATATGGAGATTGGCATCTCTACCTTATGAATCTGCTCATGCATCTGGATGGGGTGCTGCTATGATCTTGATTCTTCTAATATTAGTACTAAATATAGGATTAAGAGTGTTAGCAAGTAAACAGAATATAGCCACTTCTAAAGATACCTAAAGGAATACCTTGAATTTTTACATTTAGTTCTCTATATATTTTATATAGAAAACTATATACCTATATTGTAAATAACCATAAACTATACATGTATTATTACTATTTTATACACTATTGACTACGTATATGGATGGTAGTGAAGTAAGGAAAATACAATTTACAGGTAAATCAACATTTGTATTATCCTTACCTAAAAAATGGGTAAATGAATTAAATCTAAAAGCTGGTGATCCTGTAACTATCATCCGAGAACCAAATAATACTTTATCTATAATATCTGACATTACAAGATCCTCCATTGAAGCTGTTGATGAAGCAACGGTACAAGTATTAAAAGATGAAGGTGCTAATTCCCTTAAAAGAAAGATAGTTTCAATGTATCTTGCTGGATATAATATAATAAATCTTAAATCTAGATTTGGAAGAATTAATCCTGTACAGCGTGAAGGTGCAAGAGAAGTCGTTCGTAGAAATCTTGTCGGTACAGAGATAATTGCTGACTCATCTGACTTGATAACAATTCAAGTTTTGATTACTCTTCCCGAACTTTCAGTGAATACTGCTGTGAGAAGGATGTTTCTTCTTGCTACTTCAATGCACAGAGATGCAATGACAGCATTGTCTGAATTAAATTCTGAATTAGCTCATGCAATTATAAGATCTGATGATGAAGTTGATCGATTCAGTCTTTATATACTAAGAAATCTGGTCATTGCAACAAAAAATGAAAGGATATTGAATGACGTGGGATTAAAAAAAACTTCTGATTGTTTAAGTTATAGATTAGCAGTTAAAAGTATCGAAAGAATCGCAGATCATGCTTCCAAATTTGCAGAAAAATCCCTTTCAATTAAAGAGAAGATTCCTGAGGAGATTCTACATAATATTAAAAAAATGAGTGATTTATCTTTACAAGACCTGAACGATTCAGTTGAAGCTTTTTTGAGAAGGGATTATTTAATGGCAGATAAAATAGTTGATAGAAAAGAAAATGTACAAATTCTTGAAAATACAATTGTATCTTTACTAGATAATACGGATAATGGAAAGTTTAATCAATACAAAATTTTCATAAAACTTTTACTTGAAGATCTACGACGTACTGCAGAACATGCAAGTGATATAGCAGAAGAAGCTTTAAATCAAACAATAGGTGAGGTGATTAATATAGAAAAAAGACCTTTGCACTATCGAACTTGATATAAAACAAATTTTGATACATTAAAAACTATTAAAAAATAACAAATTATAGCTTTCAATATAATATCTCAATAATACTACTAGTGTAATTGTAGATTATCCCGATGCAAATATCATTTATACAGCAATCAAGAAAATTCACCTAAAAAATAATACAAATGTACTGCTTGGTGTGATCCAAAGCCATCTAAGACAACTAAAACTATAGATGTAAAAACATGGGATAACTTATGATCCAAATATTTGAACACTTATTACATTAAAA
>DASUZI010000284.1:0-4846 GCA_036376955.1 Nitrososphaeraceae archaeon | reverse complement strand
TAATAATGTATTTCCAACAATTAAAATCTGTAATAACCATTTCAAAAACTGGGTAAAATTAATTCACTTTCAAGAACTTGTATAACAAATAGCATGCTATTCTCAATATAGGACTATGATTATGAGTGATGATTTGAGATATCTTTTAGTTTAGTGAATCTATTCTCCAAATTGTTATTGTTTATTTCAATTAAAAATTTAATTAATGTCATGTATATATCATAATGTAATAAAAATGTCTTATAACACACCTAGTGTTTCAAAAGCTATTAAAGATATTCTTTTTTCTAATAGTATTTATCTTAATTCCTTAAAATTGGGAATTGCAAATTATACTGCTTTAGCTCTAAAAATTAAACCAGAAGTAGATAAAACTGTTACCTCTGATGTAAATATCAACACAATAGTTGTCTCAATAAAGAGAATAGCAGACGCAATACAACAAAATCAAGATAGTGATAATATCGCCCAAGAAGAAAAAGAGAATCTCGCTGGGGCTAGAATATCATTAACTGGAAGCATTATTGATGTAGAATTTGATAAAGAGATGGAGAATATAGAAAAAATTCTCGAGCTATTTGACAGGGAATCAGATATCAGATTTAATATTTTTCAATCAAAAAATCATATGAATTTATTTATAGAAAATATTAGTGAAATAAAAAAAATTTTTGGTGCTAATTCCCAAATTGTTACCCACAGCAAAATAAAGGAAGGTGTATCAATGATTACAATTTCTCTCCCATGGGAAGAAACGGAATTGAGAAAAACCTACCAACTGTTGTCAATAATATCTAATATCTTGTACGATAACCAGATTTTTCTGCATAATGCATTTTTTACACCTAACGAAATAGTTTTAATAATAAATGATATTGATGCTGCAAAAGTTTATGAATTACTTAGAGTAAAATTTTATGGATAAATCTAGACCATGCATCTATTTTAGATCCCATTATATTGAACTGATATCTTTACTGCTCTAGACATCGAATAATGCTTTCTGCTGTTATAATGTTAACATATAGAAATATAGTCGCTGTAGTGGACAAGATTTTCCTAATCTGGCAAATCTTATTTCCGCTTGTCTATATTTTCGTTGCTGGATATGCCTACTCCTCATTAATCAATGAAGACGAAATAGTAATAGGTGGCAAAACTATTCATTATAATGTTTTTCTAGCAGTCGGAATGATTGGCTTTAATGTTATGAATAGCAGTACTGTTGCTGGAAGTATAATTTGGAATGATAAACGTAATGGCATGCTCCAACAGGTTCTAGTAATGCCCTACTCAAAACTTCAGTATATCGCTAGTACACTTTTAACAATAATAATTATGGGATTGGCAAGTGCTTCAATTATTATCATTGCTGGATTACCAATTATTGCTGGAGCAATTACTATAGATTTAATGAGTACCCTCTATCTTATTTTTGCTTTGATAATGGGTTCCATATTCTTTGGTTCAATTGCAATTATTATTTCAACACGAATAAAAAGCAATGAAGGATTTACCGTGATTATAAATAGCATTTTTTTATTTTTTGCTTTTGCAAGTTCTGCTTTTTATCCACCCACAGGACTTCCAGAATCAATGCAATATGCTTTTTATCTTAATCCATTAACATATATTGCAGATATTA
Organism: Nitrososphaeraceae archaeon; assembly: GCA_036376955.1. Classification (GTDB taxonomy): domain Archaea; phylum Thermoproteota; class Nitrososphaeria; order Nitrososphaerales; family Nitrososphaeraceae; genus TH1177. The sequence goes on along the minus strand of DASUZI010000284.1, from coordinate 3,201 downwards.
CTCGAGAAGGACTATTTTCTGCGATTGATACATTTACAAATATTAAAGTTCTAGTATTAGGGATAATATCAGGAATAGCATTTTTAATAGCTACGCTCTCCATGTATAAAATGAGAATTTAACAAACTGTCATTTGTTATTTTTCAATGCTTTTAAAAAAACATCTTCAATAGAGGGATCATTTAGAGATATATTTTCTATTTGAATATTATTTTGAAAGAGAAAGTTTACTGTAGATAATAAGATATTTTGAGGATTGTTTGAAGTAATAGAAAATGTATTTTCTGTATTTTCGATATTTTCTATATCGATTGAATTTGCAGATAATTTTTTAAAATAATCATGTATTTGCTTTGATATAGGATTTTGTAATATAATTTCTATTTTTTTTGTTGAACCATATTTTTGTTTTAAAATCTGAGGAGTGTCAAATTCTATTATTTTCCCTTTATTAATTATACAAATTTGATCACATAAATAATCCACTTCTTCCATAATATGTGTTGTAAAGAAAACTGTCAGACCATGCTTTACTTGTTTTTTTATATAATTTAAAAGATTTCTTCTTGCACGTGGATCTAAACCTACTGTCGGTTCATCTAAAAATAAAAGATCCATGTCGTGCAAAAATTCTCTAGCTATCTGTACACGTCTTCTTTGTCCGATGGATAAATCTTCGTTACGTACTTCCCTAATAGATGTTAACTCAAACAAGTCTAACATCTCTCTTACTTTGTCTTTAATGATATTGCTAGGATTGCCCCACAAAAATCCATATAATTCCATTGAACGCTCGACAGTCAGGTTTGATTCAAAGCTGGGATTTTGAGTAATAACACCTATTCGTCTTTTGATTTCTTTAAAGTTATTTTTAATATCTGTCTCAAATATTTTTATAGAACCTGTAGTAGGCTGTAAGATTCCTGTCAGAATCTTTATCGTAGTGGTTTTTCCTGCACCATTAGGCCCTAAAAATCCAAAGACAGTTCCATAATCAACATCAAATGAAATGTTATCTATTGCATTTCTTTTAATGTTTGAAGTATTGTATGATTTTACAAGATTTTTAACGGAGATACAAAAACGATTATTACTATTATTATTAATCATAAGCGGCACGTCAATAAAAATACGTAGATAATTAATACTAATAATCCTTGTTTTTCGATAATAATGTCAAATCCCCTTCGGTTTTAGCTTCACGAAATTCAATAATCAACTACTAAATCGTAATGAAAAATCTCATTTTATTATTAAACTATAAAAAAGTATGGAAAACATATAGGAAGGATAATTATAATATTAAATTTAGAGGGTAATAACTGCTTTGTCTTTAGATTTTAAAAAAATGATAGAAATTGTGCTTCAAAAGAAACCAGACATCAGTGCGGAAGATGTCAGGGAACTGATAGACGAGAAGAAGAGAAAGATAGGAGCTGGATATTTGACAGATCAGGGTGCTCTTTTTCTAGTTGCAGCAGACCTTGGAGTTTCATTTGAAAATAACCAAAGTAATCTAACCTCAATTAAGGATCTTTATATCGGCGCTAACGATGTAAATTTGTCTGCAAGAATAATCAATGTTTACCCCATTCGAAAATATACAAGAAAAGATTCAAATGAAGAGGTTCAAAATAGAACTTTGACAATTTATGACAAAGACTCTTCGATCAAATTACGGTTATGGGATCAGCATGTTAGCTTTCCTGAAGATTATGAAGTAAAACCAGGTGATTTGATAAAAATTTCTCATGGATATGCCAAATCTGGGTTGGACAATAAACCTATAATCAACCTTGGTGCCAAGGGCCTAATAGAAAAAAGTAGTGATTCTATTAATGATGATGATAACAATCTAGAAATACCTTCACTAGATTCTCTGTCAAAAACTATAGATGAAATAAAAGAGCCAATCGATAATATCGTAGTCACAGGCATTCTCAGCTCAAACCCTAGAGTCTCCCGGTATGTCAATTTTAGAAATGAACAAGGCAAGTCTCTTCATATTCCCTTATCGAATGAGGAAGGAACAAAGACTATACGTTCCATTATATGGAACATTAACGAAGATAAAATACCAGGAATATTTACACAAGGATCAAAAGTGAAACTGATTGGTGTAAAGGTTAAGCAGGGGAATCCACAATATAGTAACGAAGAATTTGAAATACACGGAGATGAAGGGACAATAATTCAACTTCAACAAATAAAAAGTATAGATGGCGAAAATATTAAAGATGAAGATGAAGAGTTGGATGGAGGTAAGGTAGTTGTTTTGAAGATTCTTTCAACAGGAAGTGAATTTGAAAGTACTGTAAACGAGAATTTTTTAGCTATTAATAAAGAAAACAAAGATTTTATTTCTCTCGTTGTTGATCCAAGATTAATAGAAGAAAAAATTTATCCTGGCATAATTATTGAAGGCATCCCTAACAGAGTCTTTGGAAATGTAATCTATTTTACCGATGAGAGTTCTTACTTGAGAATTGTAACAGAAACTTATGAAAGCTCATTTCCACAAGATTCAGAAATAGAAACAAAAATAAAGAATATTCAAGTTTCAGAGAAACCTTATATTGTTGAAGCTATTATTTTACAAGCTCCTAATACTTCAAATATTACTACTAAAAGTGGTGAAGATATAACTGTAAGTGAGACACTTATTGGTGATGATACAGGAGAAATTAGACTCACAGGCTGGAGAGAACAGAGTTCCAAAATTGCTAAGTTAAATGTTGGAGATAGAGTAAAAATCATAGGAGCAGTAGCAGGAATGGGAAGAGAGAATAGAATAGAAGTAACAATCAAACCATTTACAGAAATAAGAGAAATGGAATAGATTGCAATAAATAGAGAAAAGATGGACGGTTCTGTAAACTCTGTTTATATTAAATAAAGTTTAAATCCTTCTGATTATTGTTTTATTTTAAAAATACAAACAAATAACATTTTATAAAGATGTTATTAACAAGTATAGCCTAGTATTCTGTTGATAATAGAATAATAGAATGAATATTGATATCCCAAGTTCGAGAGCAATGAAGATATATGTCCAGCTTTTTATTTAAAATTGAATATAAATTACCACTTATAAGATACATATTACTTCTTATAATAATATGCATAACACAACAAGATATTAAGGTTATAATTTGGATGTCTTTTGTATAAATAGCAATAAACAATACCTCATACTTATTT
>DASUZI010000283.1:0-7353 GCA_036376955.1 Nitrososphaeraceae archaeon | reverse complement strand
ACGCAGGATATCCAAGGTCATATCTCATAGATAGTTCATGATATGTATTATTATTTTCTGATATATTCATGTAATGTATCTCTTTTGATAAAACAAATGTCACTTTATAGGATCGGCAATATATGAGAATATTTGGTTGAATTCAAGAATTTTAATCTGTAACATTCTTCCTGTAAGATTTTAGCATAATTGTATTGCTGGACATATATTTATAAGAAATTTGTTTTTATTTACCAAAAATAAAGTAAATTAAATAGTGTCTTCTATACAATAATTTTATTTAATTTAAAATTGAAACAGGATACAAATCAACATAAATTAGTTTTAGAATGATATTTGAAAAAATTATTTCGTAGCAATTTTGATAATATTTATCTTATAACTAAAACAGGACAATGAGAGTAGGTTACAACTCCTGATGCAACACTACCCAATAGTAGTTTTTTAAAACCTGTTCTACCTCTCGTTCCCATAATTATTAAATCTATACTACTTTGTTCTGCAAATTCAATTATTTCTGAAACAATTGATTCTTTAGCAATAATCACTTCTGTTCCTATTTCTATATCTATTTTTTTCGCCATATCTTTTACCCAATTCTGTGCTTCAATATACGAACCTTGGATAATTTGATTAAATTGAGAATTAATTTCAGAATTTTCATTATTTGAGGAAAGATTATATCTTATGGAAGAGGGTAAAATGTATAATGCTATTAATTTAGAATTGAAACCTTTCGCCATTCTACCAGCATATTCCAAGGCTTTTATGGAATACTCGGATCCATCTAATGGAACAAGTATATTTTTAAATTTGGTATTGTCAGACAACAACAATTCATGTTTATTAATCAATATATTAGTATATAGCTAATCTAAATGACACTTTTACAAGTAGTCTATTAACCCAAGTTAAATACGGTAACTGTCAATAAGTGAAGGTCTGATGTATCTTTCCTAACTACTTTTGGATCTTTTATTATAAAATGATCTGTAAATCTAATATAAAGTAACTAAAACTGTGATTTTTGAGAGAAGGTATATTAGAATTAAGTCGTTTACAATGTAACCTTCACTCATCAAGTTGTCAGTATAAAGACAGATTTTCATATACTAATTCTAATCATGTTGAAACGATTCTAAGAAAATATCTTTATGAATTTTTTTAAAATTTAAAATTTATATTTCTTGTTACTATTTGATCTTCATAAGAGTGACTTAGAGTGACTCTTTAGTAAGACTTAAAAGAAAGTTACACTCATTTAAAAAGATGAAGATTCCTAAATGGATTTGTATTAAATGTGAGCAAACCTTTACTAGAAAGTGGAATGCATTTCGTCATTGCGACAATAAACATGGTGCCATATTTGAGTCAGTTATCCACTTTAGAGAGTATTTAATGAATAGACCAAATTTTCAATCATCCTTGATCCCAAATAATAATTTAAATTTTAACCAACTACCATATCAACAAAACCGAAACTTCCAAGATAAACGTATAAATCCACACACTGATACTCCATCTAATCCAATAGATGACTATACTTCAGATGAAAAGTTGTTGTATAATACAATGAACGAACTAGCTCCGATGTATGAAGAATTAGAAAATCTACTATCAAATATGCCAGAACCAAATAGAGTGGGAATTCTTGGAGGTATTGTAAGTCAAGCTATTTACTCAAACAATCCTGTTGTTTTCATGAATACTCAATTAAAGGCATTGCGAAATGCAACTGTCTGTAATAGGATGATAAATAATTCATCTGTATTTCTCGGTTGTAATAAACAATTAACAATGCATCACTTGAAAATGGGAATTAAAAAAAGATAAAATAAGGAATAAAGCTAATCATAAAAATTAAAAGTGACATGTAAATTTTAATGACACGATGTAGACAACCCTGTTTTTACTGAATGTCAATTTTTACATAATAATGGAGCTTATACATGAAATAAGAGTAGTTTTGCTGTTAATCTATAATACACTATATTCCTCGGTTGAAATAAACATAGTAAGCTTATGTTGATCTCGAATCATTCATTTATAGTACCGGAAAATATCTATCTACATTTTGGTTCCATAATGGAAGAAGAAAAGATATCATTAGCCGATTTTATGTTAATGTTTTCATAACGATATCCCACGGAGTAACTATTCTATCGTTTCCTTCTAATATAAGATAAGAATGTTTTAAATTCTTTAAGTGATTTGCAGCATTACCTATACTACTATCCTCTTTTATTTCAATCGTTTGTGGGATTTTAAAATTATTTAAAACTTCTAAATCCTCGAGTGTACATTCTTTAAATTCTCTTCCTTGAACATTTAATTTCGAATATTTATCTAAGGTATTATTATCTCGAGTAGTAAATTTATCCTTTGATCTTATCATCAATTCTAGAATCTTTCTGTCATTCAAGATCCCAATAAGCTTTGAATTCTTATTTAATATTCCTATATTTCTTATTTTTTTACTTAACATGGTATTTATAACATCTCCTAGAAGTGAATTTTTATAAACAGATATCAATTTCGAAGAAACTTCTTTTACTGGAATATCTATTATCTCTTTCAAGCAAGAGTCATCATCACTGACAAAATTTCTATATTCTTTTTTCTTTTTCAAAAAGAATGGCAAAAAATCTCTAACACTAAGATATGATAACATCTTATAAGAATTCAAATTGCTGTGTTTCGTTTTTTTTACTATAGGTAAAAATGCAAACCCTGTTTTTTTAAATATACCCAATACTTTCGATACTGTAGAATCTGATTCAATCATGTGTTCTTCAGTTAAAACATCCATTATTTCTGCTGCGGTCACATTGTATAAAGATTTGACAGATTTTCTTTCAGATAACAAATCGACAATGATTAATAGGAGATGTTTACTTGAAATTCTACCCTCGACAAATTCATTAGATCGTTCTTCTTTTAATTCCTTGAAAATTTCATCTTTCTTATCATTAAAATTCTCATTATTATCATGCATCCTATTTTTAGAAGTTACTAATAGACCATCAGCATAGATATCTGGACCAATAGCAAAGAAAGGTATTATCTCGAAAAGTTTTGTATAAGGATAAACAGAGAGAAAAGGACGAGAAAGAATATTGGAAAAGTTTTCATTAACTGATCCTTTTATATTACATGTCTTTACCATATCTCCAATAACGATTTACTCATTAATCTTTAATAACTTTACTTATAAGTTCTTACTCTAATTCGATCATATCCATTTTTAAATTTGTGTAATTTTATATATCATCTGATAATTATATCCCTATCTGATAATAGTTAAATGCTTGTTCTTTCTGTAAGGATAATTAAATCAAACTACTGCTTATATACTTCTTATGTTATATATGGGATTTTAGAATAAAATCTATATATATGTCTAATTATTTATGTTTAATCATTTATTATATGATCTCTTAAATAGATATACTACATCTATTTGGCCCCATCTCTAATTCCTGTATTCCTTCTACCGAGGTAATTGTTTTTTCTCCTTTATTCATTAAAATAATTTCTTTGAACTGAGGAGGGGTAGGCATACTTATTGATGATATTTTTCTAACAAAATCTTTCTTGTCTAAATCTAAAATTACTAATTTTTTTTGTATGTTATCAAGCTTGTCTGACAACATCTCATCTCTATTTATAATTTTGTCAGCATGAGCTGGAAAAATAATGATATCTTGTTTATTGTGCATATTGAATATCTTGTTATGCAATGTATTGTAAAGCATCGAAGCAAATTCCTCTGCCTTGTCTCTTAAATCAGGTCTTCCAATACTATCAACAAATAATGTATCACCAGTGAATAGTAATTTTTCGCCAATCAAGAAGCAAATTCCTCCTGCAGTATGACCTGGTGTATGAATAACCTTTAGTTCTATTTGTTTGCCGTCTTTTTTTCCTATAGTTAAGACATCTCCTTCTTTTATTGGGATAAATTGCTTTTGACCTTGTTTTTGACACATACCTTGTGAATACTCCTCATACGAACTAAGATAAAGTTGTGCGTCTATCTTATTAGCTAGTTCTCTTGCTGAAGAAACATGGTCTGCATGAAGATGAGTATCAAATACCTTAGTTATTTTGGTTCTATCTCCACGTTCAGAATTCGTAATTTGTATATATTCATCTATAGGAAATACAGGATCTATCACTATGGCCTCATCATTTGTAGTAGTATTGTTGTCTGAGAAAGACACAATATATGATATACATCCTTTTCCAATCTTTCTTACCTGTACTACCTTTACCTTCTGTCCGTCTGTAATTTCATATTCTTGAGAAAAATGCTCAACTGCAGAAGACCATCCTTTTAGTCCTTCTTGTAAAGTCTTGACATTGTATCCTTCTCTTTGTAGCATGAAAGTAGCCATACCTGCTCTGTTGCCCTGTGGACATATGGTTACAATTTCTTTGTCTTTTGGTATTTCATTTAATAAATTAGAAATCTGACCTAGAGGAATGTTTGTGCTTTCTTCAATGCTCCATTGATTAAACTCTTCAGGACTCCTTACATCAAGCAAGAATATGTTACCTCTCTTTACTTTATCTTCATCTATTGCAATTTTCAAATCATTTGCTGAAATTTTTGGATCTTGGATTTCTGTTTTTTCATCGTTCCAAGCAGAAATTCCACCTTTCAAATACCTTGTTCTAAGACCTCCTTTCTCTCGAGCCATCCGAGCCATCTGTCTTGTATAATCCTCATTTTCCGATACCAAGACAATGTCTATATTTTTTGGTAATTTTGGTAGTAAACTATTTATTGTTTGTTGGTCACATACTGCAAATTTTGAGCCTGGAATATGCTCTTTTTGATATCTTTCCTTATTTCCTATATCAAAAATCATTATAGGTTTTCCTGATTTTTTATATAGTTTTTCTTTCAATTCTTCTGGTGTAATTTCAAAACAAAATTGGGATTCATCATAATATTGATTTTCTTTTTTAATTGTTATGTTTATATCTTCTTTAATCTCATCTTTTATTTTGTCAGTTATTTCTTCATCCTCGTTATCTTCTGATTTTCCAATAATATTAGATTCATCATCGTTAAATTCATTCTCTCCTGTATTATCAATAGATGACATTAATCTACATTTATTTTAGCAACAGTCTTATTTCTTGGTATTGTTTTTAAAGCCTTTTATTAATAAGGAATAATTGATTATTATTTGATTGAATATATAATAAATAAAAACTAAAAATAGTGTTAATTTTCAACCACAATTTTTAAGAAATTCTAAAATTATAAAAAATTATGAATGGACAGATAAAAATTTAACTTCAGTTAATATTTTTCTGCTATTATTTTTTAACCTTTTGAAAGAATTCATTCTTAACATTCATTTTATCGTTTTTAAATAATCGCATGTCCATTTCTTTTACAGTACCAAAACTAGGTTCAAAATTCATTTTCGATAATACATCCTTATCAAGATCGATACCAGGAGCAATTTCTTCAAGCGTTATTCCATGTGAATTTAATCTAAAAACGGCTCTTTCAGTGATATAAAGAATATCATGGTTATATTTAATGGCTTGATGACCACTAAATACAATTTTGTAAACAGTGTCAACAAACTTTATTATTGATCCATCATTTTGGATTTGTAATTTGTTATTTGAAACAGATATTTTACTTTGTCCAGCAGTAAATGATCCTGCAAAATATGTTCTAGGCGCCCCTCCAGCAATAACAGGGAATCCCCCAGGACCAAAGATTTTATCGGGTAATATAGAGGGATTCACATTTCCACTTTTGTCAATTTGCAGAAATCCTAGTGAAGCAACATCTATTATTCCTCCTTCAAAATTAGAAAATACATCAGGCATTGTAGATAATGCAAATGGGCTTATTGCCAATCCGAAATCATATCCAGAAAGAGCGATACCTCCCCATTGGCCAGACTCCAGAATAGTTACTATAAAATCAGATATTTCTTCTTCTAAAGTAATTGATGATATAAATGCAGGAATTCCTATCCCTAAATTGACTAATACTGGATTCTGTTTTTTTTCGAATAACTCTAGCAATTCTAAGACTACTCTTCTAGCTATAACCTTTTCATAGTCTTTCATAGAAACTTTAGGTAGACTATCAAAGATAGCATTAGTAATAGGTGGTACTATTTTATATGAAATCCGAGGATCAAATTCTATAGTACCACTTTGCCAGTGATATTGTTTCGGGGATATTACTACATAATCAATTAATGGTCCGGGTACATCAACATCTCTTGGATTTATTGTTCCTGATTTTGTAATCCATTTAACTTGAGCCATGACTTGTCCTTGTTGAGGCCTAGATTTGGTAGCTTGAGCAATACTAAGAACAGATCCTCGCATTCCTTCCTCCTCCATTGATAAATTACCATTCTCATCAGATGTAGAAGCTCTAATGAATGCAAAATCAGGCTTAGGTGCTTGATATAATAGACAATCTGTACCTCCTACATCTATTAAACTTGTTTTACATATTGCATTTTTCTTTCCTAATTCATTTAGTGCTGCACCTTCTCTTCTTGGATCTAAAAATGTATCAATTCCTATCTTTGTAATTAGACCTGGTCTTCCAGATGCAATTTCCCTAAACCAATATGCTGCAAGACCAATAGGCCAACCATAATATTCAATCCTATTATCTGTTATCATTTTTTGAAGCCAAGGAGAAAAACCCAAGAATGGCATAAGAGTTCCACGGAGAAAATCTTGTGATGAGTCTTTATACAAATTTTCAGCAATCTTATCTAGTCCTCTTCCTGGGATTGCAGGAAGAGCATCAGAGATTATGAATATGTTTTTTGGATGACCTTGTCTTACATAATTTTCATATAATCCATTAATGAGATATTCAGGAGTTATAGCCATATTGAATCCAGAGATCGCCAAAACTGAACTATCTTTTATTTTTGAAATAGCTGTAGAAATATCAACAGTTTTGCAAAACATACTATTTCAGTCTTTTTAGAACTATTTAACATTAGTATAATTTTTGAGCCTTGAATTATTCGGTTTGTAACCATTGTAAAATTTCTTCTTTATTGTTTTAGAAATCAAGAGTATTTTTTAATCATACAATGTTGCTAAAAAACAAAAAATTTATAATATTATAAATGATCATTATTATTATATTATTATGAAATCTATTAGATTTATTATTTTTATTTTATTTACTACTATTTTTCATTTGCTATTTGTTGCTACTACTTTTACATATATTCCCATATTTGGAGATGGTTTATTTATGGAAGAATTATCAGCATCAATGGCTGGAAGAGACCTTTCACTTTTGATAAAGATGTCTCCTCCTGTAGTAACAACAGAGAC
>DASUZI010000282.1:0-14495 GCA_036376955.1 Nitrososphaeraceae archaeon | reverse complement strand
TGAAATGTTTGTAACTGTAAAGTTATAGATACTATGCTTATGTAATGCAGATCCATTTAACAAAACCATATCAAAATTTGCTTCAAAAACAGCAGTTGGAAGATTATTATCAGTATTGGTATTAATAGAATTAGAAGAAATTGTATTTGCTTTAAATTCATCTTTGTCTGCATTAATTATAACTCCATTCCATGCTCCAGAAAGCAGCCATGTAGGTATATCATTTTTATCGTTTTGTATACTTGCGATTGTTCCTCCAGTATATTCTCCTGGCTGTTGTGCTTGTTGTTGCGGTGGTGTCATACTAAATCCGTCAGAAGAAATTCCCTCTGGTTCTTGAGCATAAACTATAAAACTGTTGTTATTATCAATGAGAGATTGAGAATTATTAATAGCAGTTGTTGTTAGTGCTAATATCAATAATGTATTAACTCCCAAAAGAAGTGATCTTGTTATATATGTCAAGTATTAAATGGGATTATCCGGTGATATATTTATTATTTTAGAATTTTTGGATTGTTTTTTGTTTCATGTGCTTTTAAGACAAATAAAACTAATCCATAAAAGAGTTATTCTGTAAAGTATTCTGAAATGAATAAGCAGAGCAAAAATAAACTGATTTTCTTTGTTTATCCAATAGGTAAAAGACATTCTATGCATTACTTTTACAATCGGGTGTTAAAGGTGTCTATTATCAACATAGGCTCTGATGGCTTCAAGTATGACAGGCAATTGAGATAGATAAACTGTTATTTATCGATATAGGAACTTATTTGCACATTTATTAAACTATTCTAAAAGACTATATAAAAACAAAAGTGGTTCTGTGGGATTCGGATCAGTTTAGAAAATAGGAACAGTACTATATTTGGAATAAACTATTATAATATTTAATATGTTATATACTAGTCAAATATTCAGGTAATATAGGAAGCCAAGTTGATACTAAGATACTATGACCATAACCTTGTTCGCAGCAGCCATTACATCTGACCTATCAAACGCATGAGTTGGGTTTGCTCATATTTTTCATCTACAACAGGTACCAAGCTAACCATAAGTTCGTCTAAACCTGCAGCCATAAGTTTGGTCAACGATGTAGCTATTGCGTCTTCATTTCCAGAGATTATAATATTATTGACAAGATCATCAGTCACCTTCTCATTTGATGTTAGGGGGAAGCCTGCATCAGCAAACATTTTAACATAAAAAGGAAACTTTGAGTACATATCAAACATTTTATGACCTGCAACCCTTACAGAATCACTATCTTGACTAAGTGCTACGGAAACATGTGCTACCACTGGAGGAAATTTTGAGCGTCTATTAGCAGTAGCTGCTTTATGTAATAATGGAATTCCGGTATGGAGTAAATACGGAACAGGACACATCCAGGAAATAGCCCCATCAGCAATTTCACCAGCCAATTGAAACGCCTTTTTTCCTAGTGTTGAAATTAACACTGGAATTTGAGCTGTACGTGGAAATTCGATTACAATATTATAGAATTCTCCATGATGATCTACCCTCCCATCCCTGAGGATGGATTGCAGTACTTTCACATATTCGCGTAAATGCACCAAGGGTGTTGTCTGGGGTAAGCCGTAGATATCTTCTACAATAGCACGATGACTAGGACCAATTCCAAGGCGCAATCTATCTGGTGCAATATCATGGAGCGCAAGAACCTGTTGTGCTAGGACTACAGGATGCCGTGGATATGTTGGTATAATAGACGTTCCTAAGCGTACTATAGATGTTTTTATTGCGGCTGCTGCAAGTGTTGTCAGCACGTCAGGGGACCAAGGAGGCTGGACCATCCAGATTTGCTTGACACCGGCAGTTTCGGCTGCAACAATTGTTTTTATTGTTGCTGCTGCATTTGTCCCATTTACGATGAGTCCAACACATTCGCTTATTGGCCGTCGACTAGTAAAAACTTGTAAATTTGAATCTTTTGTCATATTTTAGTTTCCCATCTTAGTAGTTTGTCCATTTCTAGAAATCCTATATTCATGGAATATAGAACAAGACACAGAATTAAGTATTGCATCGTATGTGCTTTTACTAAATTGCTATTAGTAAAAGCATCTTTTAGGTAATTATTAATAATATTAATAATCATCATCACCATTTTTTATTAACAAGGATTATAGATCTGATATTGTTTTTTTTAACACGTTCTATTTCTATAAATTCTTAATTTATTATTTGTTTGTAGAAAACATAATAGCGGTAGGATTACTATTTCTTTTTTTAATAATTTAGAATTAAATTGTTATCTTAACTATAGAGGAGACTATCTGCTTGGCTCATTTACTAATTTGGTTCTACAACTAAAATCCACAGTTTTGAGGGTTTGAGTTTTCTTCATAGTAGGGTTCAGTAACATAATTTTAAAAGGTGTTGTTATTGAAATATAGTGTTTTCTCAAGTGTTCTTTATTGTTATCGTTTTCTTAATAGTTTCAATATTAATAATAATTAGTAAAAAATTTCACCTACTATTATTTTGATTTATGTTGTATGTTTTCATCTATCAAATTTGAATATAAATTGTAATAAAGTATAATGTTGAAATATATTTATGAGTAGTAATGATGATAAATCCCTGATGTCAACTAAATCAGTATCAATAGAGAATAATAACAAAGAATCTGTTGATAAATATAAAGAAAAAGCTAAATCCACAACTGATAAAATAGTAGATAAATTATCACCTATGGATGGTATAAAGAGCAAGGAAACTGCAGAAGATAAATCATCAAATTTAAGATTTATAACATTTGGTTTATTTGCTTTGATCGGTTTTATAGTATTAATTTATGCAATACTAGTAGCAGTAGTATCTGAAAGAGCAATTCAATCTGCGAATGTATTTTTTATAGTTACTATATTGAGCATTTCTATTTTAGAAGGAGTTCTTGTTTACAAGGTCGGTTTATCAAAATAGGATATCGATTTAATATTATTCTATTTATGCCATATTTACTTTCTTTTTCATATTTTATAGATGTTATTGAACTCTACTCATAGTAGTTTTGAGATATGTCAACTGATTTTGGCACAATTTAGTAGTTCAAATTTAGTATTAAAAAAGGTAAAAAAACAAAATGTAAATTAAAAAACTAAAATATAAGAGTCACAAAAGATTAACAAAATGGAGAAAAAAATGACAAAATGAAAGAAGATATGATTGCTAATTTGTCTAAATTAATTATGCTATCTGAGAGGTTAGATGTGCTAAAAATATTAATTCAATAAGCAGTAGAAATGAAAATCGGTTCTATTGTTATTGCTTGTCACGAGTTTGATAAAATGGTGACATTTTGGCAGGAAGCCCTCCACTACATTCTAAGAGAACCTGCTAAGGATGGTTGGATAGTTCTTTGTGATCCATATGGGACAAAGCCAAATATATCTCTGAATCGTGTTCCGGGGAAACGCAAAGGCAGGAATAGATTGCATCTTGACCTCTACACTAACAACCAAGATGCTGAGGTAGAGCGACTAGTCAAGATTGGGGCAAATCGCTATCAGTGGAGATATAAGCAAATGATGATTTTATAGTATTAGAAGACCCCGATGGCAATCTCTTCTGTGTAGTTCAAGTGAGAAGCAAAACTTAATTTGTCAAATAGTTAGAAATTCTAAGAGTTTTGAATATTTTATAAAAACAATCAAAACCTCATTTGGTATACTTTATATCATACATTTAACTGATTTTGGCACAATTTTGTAGTTCAGAAATATTATATCGAAAATTATTTAAATTATAATTAAATACTATAATTTACAATTACTTTACAGCATCAAATAGAAAGTAACTAACAAAACGTATTGAATTACTTTGAGTGCAATTTTTTTAAATAGGTTTTTTAGTATTCACATAACCAAAAATTTTTTAGTTAATGCCTTGAGGTCAAAAACTTTTCTTTGTTATCTGCTTTAGCAAATGAATATAATGCATCATACACAGGAAATTGTTTTACCATATTATCATAGTCATCTTTTGATATCACATGAAAACCAGCAGCAATTGCTGCAAGTCCTGCTGACTGTGGTGTTAATTGTCTTTTTTCGGTATCTGCCCCTCTTACAATTTCACTTAATATTAGTAATTCTGGATTCTTTTTGTCAAGTTCATATTTCTTTATAATTGCATCAAATGAACATTCATCGCCATGATGACCTAATTCAACATTTGGTATATCAAATGGAATCGCATTCTCATTTCTCATTATTTCAAGTATTTTATGAGCAGGTACAAATAAAAATTTGGCATCCTTATCTATAAAATTCTTTATGAGCCAAGGACATGCAATTCTATCTACCTTAGCATGTTCTCGAGTTATCCATTTCATAGTAATCTTTATTGAAATTTATAGTATTTTAACTAATTTTTTCTTTCTCTCTTTTATATGTAGTAACCTGAAAAAAATCTATATTTTTCATTATTACTATATAAATCAGAATGATATATCAATAAATAGAAATTATATTTTTGAATAAATTTAAATGAGATTTCTCATTATTGCCGGCTGTGGTAACATAATAGATAACTTTTTGTATAAAAACGAAAGTTAATTTCTGTACATAGTCAAAAGTTATCTGATTGATTCAATGGATAAGAATAATATCGACCTAATCAAAAAATAGATTTTAGGAATATCAAGCCCGAATTTGAATATTCATTTAGTAGGGCACAAATTATATAGCTTTTGATAATAACCAATTTATCTAAAACAAATGATTGTGAAAATCACTTTTTGTTTATTAGTTGAAAAAAAGATCAAGTTTATCAGTATTATTAGTTATAATATAAAGAAACCATTTTTTATATACCAATTAGCATAAGTATATTAACTTTATTTTATAATCATAATATGATTTAGATAGTTTTTTGTAATAATTTAATTACAATCGAATTAAATTGTAATAATTATATTGATTATTTTAAGATTTAAATAATTCTTTCACGTAATATATATTGACTTGTCGAGTGAACCAGCAGTATACAATTGGGATAAAATAATACTCAAACCTGTACGTTCAAAAGATAATCAAGATGTTGGAAATGTCATTTGTGTAGAACAAGATACTGTTACAATACATGATGGTCGCTATGAATATAAAGTCTCAAAAAACGATGTTGAAGGATTTAATGGAGGAGAAGTATTTTTGCTCAAAGATTATGCAGAGTTGCAGAAAACTAAAATTAAACCCTAATTTTTTATTTTGAAAAATTATAATCCTTCATCCAAATATCAACATAGAGATTTATTTTATGAATTGTTTCACAAAAAATAATATCTTAATTCTATTTGATTTACAATATCTATAAAAATAATATTTTTGAAAATAATTTTAAAAATATTTTATGATTTATTTGTAGCAGAAAAAATATTACCTAAAACTTTAGAATCAAGTTCACAAAAATGAAATTAGTTTTATCCTCGACTAATAAACTTATTTGTAGGCGTTCAAACGGAGGTGTGTGAACTGATTTTGACACAATTTTGTAGTTCAAATTGAAATAGTATCATATAACATTTATTCTTCAATATTTAATTTCTATATTTACATATGATTTTTCACTCCATGATGAAATATGTGAATTAATTGTTCTAACTATAAACATGTTTTTTCTAGTTTACTTAACTGATCATGAAAGGCCAAAATAAAAATAACTTTTATATAAAAAGTCCTCTTTATTCTAGGGAATCAAAACTCCTCGTCCTAGGATCTTTTGTTCTCTAAGTAAATTGTGAGCATTATTTACTTCTGATAAATCAAATTTCTGTATGTGATGTTTTATCAATCCTTTCTTTGCTAATTCCATAACTTCTCTCAAATCGTTAAAGTTTCCCCAAAAAGAACCATAATATTGATACTCTCTAGCTACAAATGGGAATAATGGAATTTTGATTTGGTTTCCAATTAAGCCAGCAGAAACATATGTTCCTCCTATAGCTAGCATATTAAATCCCATTGGAATACTTTCCTCTGTACCAACAAGATCTATTACTACATCAATATCTTTGGAACCTGTTGTCTTTTTAACCTCTTCCTGGATATCTTCTAATTTTTTATCTTTTATGTTTATAGCATGGTCTGCACCGTTTCGTTTAGCAAGATTTAGTTTATCGTCATTTCTACCAAATGCCAATATTGTTGATGATGAGGATAAAATCTTTGCATATTGAATTGCATAACTTCCAAGACCTCCCAAACCAATAATCGCAATTGATTTGCCAGGACCAAGCATATTTTTCACCTTTTTAATTGCCCTATATGTAGTAACACCTGCATCGGTAAGTGGTGCAAGTTCTTCAGGTTTTAAATTATATTTTTTATCAATCTTTATCAGGTATCTGTAGGAAGGGATAGGAACAAATTCAGAATATCCTCCATATTCACCAAATCCTGGCCACCTTCCATTACCACAAATTTGATCATTGCCACTTTTGCACTCTGGACAAAGACCACAACCCCATCCTCCAGAAACTACAACTAGATCACCTTTTTCAAAAAGACCTTCAGGAACTGAACTACCTATCTCTTCAATCCATCCTGCAATTTCATGTCCTAGTATGGCAGGCAATTTGAGAGAAAGATAGTCTTTAAAATAACCATCAATAATCTGCAAATCAGTACGACAAATTCCTGCTCCACCTACTTTTACCAATACGCCTTCTCCAGAAATATTTTTTGGTATTTGAACCTCCTCTAATACAAAAGGCTTGTTATACTCATGCATACGTGCTGCACGCATTATTAGTCTAATTACGCTATCTAGATTAAAATATTTAATCTTTATATAGTGGCTAATGGGGCTAGTATATAAATTGTCTTTGACACAATTTTGTTGTTCAAAAAGATTTTAGTGATAGATTTGATTTAACTTTTAATTATTTTATCCAATTAATAATACTAATGTCAGAAATGACTAAAGATGAAATTAGAAATTTTCTTTTGCAAGGAACTTTTACAGGGAAACTTGGAACAATTAGCAAGAATGGAACAACACATGTAGTTCCAATCTGGTATACACTGGATGAAGAAGATAATATCATTTTTAATACAGGTAAAAATTCAGTAAAAGCAAAAAATATTCAACGTGAGAATCGAGTTCGTCTATGTGTAGATGATCAAGTTCCTCTTTACTCATTTGTTATTATTGATGGTGTTGCAGAAATAATTAGTAATGAACCAAACAAACTATTTAAATGGGCTAAAATAATAGCGGCAAGATATATGGGTAAAGGTAAAGCCGAAGAGTACGGCAGGAGAAATAGTTCAGAAGAAGAATTATTGATAAAAATAAAGCCAACCAAAGTTATTGGTCAGAAAAATATAGCAGGTTGGTAATTTAATTATTTTTTTTATAAATAAATTATTGTTTCATAAACTAATGAATTCTGAATAAAAATTACTTTAATTGAAAAACAAATGGGTTCTGAAAGCTTCGAGGATGATATGTAATTGGATTCGGTAAACTAGTATTTATTGATATGATAAATCTAACTACGATAGAAAATTAGTTGCATAACTGTAACATTACAAAACAAATTTATCCCAAGAGACACATATATAAAAAATTATAATAATAGATAATAGAGAGGAAATAAAATTTGGCTAAAATTGCTATTATAGTGGGATCTGTAAGACAGAATCGACAAGGTATTAAAGTTGCTCGTTGGATGGAAGTAAACTTAAAAGAGAGAGGTCATATCGTATATTTTATAGATCCAGTCGAACTCAATTTGCCTTTTTTAGATAAAATGTACAAAGAAATTATAGATCCACCAGAAAATCTAAAACAATTGAGAAATCAAATTGTAGAAGCAGATGGATATATGCCCATAACTCCAGAATATAATCATAGCACATCTGCCGCAATGAAAAATACTCTTGATTATTTTCTTGAAGAATATTATTTTAAGCCTTCAGCGATTGTATCATATTCTGTTGGTGGATTTGGAGGTGTTAATGCTGTTCAACATCTTAGAGTAATATTTGCAGAACTGGGAGCACCATCAATTTCATCATCATTTTCAATATCCAAAGTTCAAGATGTATTTGATGATGCTGGTAGATTAAGAAATCCACTTTATGATAAAAGAGTAAAACGATTTATTGAAGAATTTGAATGGTATATAGAAGCATTCAAAAATCAACGCGCAAAAGGTACTCCCTATTGAAAAGGGAATTTTCAAGTATTTCTAGATTACAGAAAAAAATTATTTTGCACAAGATATTAAAACTTTGATATATTTTAAAAATAAAGCTGAGAGTAAGGATTTAAATCCTTCTAAAAGTGGGACAATCTACTCTTTATTATTTTGAATAATTCTATAGCTTAACATGTTTTATTAGAATAAAGTTAGTAAATAGAGTGTATTTCTAGAACTGATGAATTGGGATTGAAACTTGAGAATATCCAATACATTGAGACATATCAAAAAAATTCTTTCTTATAGGCACTTATCTTTCTATTAATAATTTTATTTCCAATAGCGCTCTAAATAAATAAAAGAAAAAGGAGTATAATTGATCATGGATATGAAGCTAGAACTTTTGTTCATACCTGTCTCTGATGTCGATCGGGCAAAGCGCTTCTACGAGAAACTGGGATTCCGCTTGGATATAGACTACGTTACCAACGGGGATTTTCGAGTAATACAGTTCACTCCTCCTAATTCGGAGACATCAATCATCTTTGGCAAGGGGGTCACTTCAGCCCAGCCAGGCTCTATCGACAGCCCGGTCTTGGCAGTGAACGACATAGATGTCGCCCGCGACGACTTGATTGCTCGTGGCGTTAACGTGAGCGATGTTTTTCACTACGCCGGCGGCCCTTTCAACAACGCCATGGAGAACCCACGTGTCGAAGGGCGGGATCCGGAAGGTCGTTCCTACTACTCATTTGTCTCATTCGAGGATCCGGACGGGAACGGCTGGCTGCTCCAAGAGATAAAGACACGGCTTCCCGGCCGCGAGTGGAACCTGACGCGACCACAGGACATGGATGTTGCAACCTTGGCAGGGCTACTCCGAGAGACAGCCGAACACCATGGCAACTTCGAGAAGATACACGCTGAGCATCAATGGTGGGACTGGTATGCGCCATATCTGAGCGCGCGTCAGAGCGGCAGCAAATCGGAGGAAGCAGCAGCAGCCGCCGATCGCTATATGGAGGAGATCCTTCACGTTCTTCCTCGATGATTCCGTTAGAGTACCGCACTATCCGAGGACGTCGGCCCTCTGGTGGCTGCATAGACTTAGAAGCGTGCATACTCGACGGCGACGGACTGTTCCAAGTTGTTCTGACGGTGTAAAGTCAGCTGACTCTACCGTTCGCCAAAGAGCTACACCATGGCTCGAAGGAAAAGAAGGAGAAGTTCGCTAGCCTAATAATTAATCGATATCTAAAAAAGACTTTTACATTGATTGTTCCCAAACAAGACGGTAATAGTTGTTTGTTTTTTGTAGTTGTTCGTTTTTTCCACCTTTATGCTAATTATTCATAAACGCAGCTACTGCTACAGAGAATGATGCATGTCTGACTGTGAAATCATTTACAGTGCCAAACGAGCCGTAAATATTTTCCAAAAGTGTAGACACGTTATCATATCATACAATAATTCTTATTCTGATAGTTAAGTAAATAAATGTTATAATGATTAAATGAATTTTATCATTTGATAGTTAAATGTTAATGATCAATTTATCAATAGGGGTTGTTAGGGTTTTGATCATGACATATGATCAGAATTGGTAACATTCTCGTTAATATTTTTCTTTCCAATTGTTTAGTCCTGTAGTTATTATTTCTTTGTTAATACAATTTTATTTTTGTTTACTATAAGAATAACTCCAACAATTATGACTATTGTTGCAACAATTATTCTTAAATTAATATTTTCATCAAGTATTATCCATCCTAAAAAAACTGCTATGACTGGACTTACATAGGCAAAGGTATTAGCCAAGGTGGCGGTAGTATTCCTCAAAATCCAAAAGAATCCTAGCCATCCTGTAGTTCCTATAATTATTAGATATATGAGAGAAAGTATAGACGAAGTAGAAAATTTTGATACATACATCGTATTAAATTCAATAATCATGCCAATTCCAAGTAAGAATAATCCACCTACAAATAACATCATTCCAGTTGAAATTAAAATATTACTTGGTAAATCAGCTTTATGAGAATATAATGAACCAATACCCCAACTAATTGTAGCTATCAACAAAATAGATATGCCAAGAAAGTTATTTTCATTTGTAGTGTTAGTTTGATCCCCAAATAACATTGCTTCAAATGATGGATATATGAGTATAACAAGTCCGATTGACCCTGCTATTATCCCTAATAGAGTATGTTTATTTAATTTTAAATTAGAATAAAACTTACCAATCAATATTATCCATATAGGAACAGTAGAAAACAATAATGCAGTAATATCAGAAGAAAGAAATTGTTCACCATATGCTAATAATCCTTGTCCGAAAACTATCAGACAGATTCCAATTATAATTGCATCTTTCCATTGTTTTCTACTACGTATTATTTGTAATAGATCTGGCTTTATCTTCCGTTGGTTTGTTGAACTCTCGATGTTTTCTGTTTGTTTTCCTTTCTTATCAAATATTTCATGGGAAAATATTTTAAATATAAAAAATAGCATTAGACCTGAAATTGTGTAACGAATTCCTGACATCAGCAATGGGGGAATTGTATCAATTGAAATTTTTATTGCAAGATATGTGGAAGCTATAATAATCCATGTAAATACTAAAATTAACCATATCTTATTCATGGTAAATAGTGGGAAATTAATTTAAATTTTATTTTAATACAATTTACCTGCAGATTCACGGAGTATGAAAAGAATATAATCGATAGTATCTTCTTCTTCGCTATACTTCCAAGTTTCATCTTTTAGTATATCTCTTTTATTTTATTTATAGCGACATTTCTTTTATTATCAAGTTCTTTAATAATATTATCTATTATTACTTGTTCATTCATCTTTTGTGTATTCGTCTTTTGTGTATTAATTGCCGTGTTATATTTCTCCAAAACCCAATCTATCATTTCTATGATTTTTTGTTGATGTTCGTTATAAGTAGGATGCGAACTAGGATGAATCATTTCTTGGCGTTGATCTCTAATTGATAACAAACGATTTTCAAATTTATTTGTTATTGTTTTTGTAGTCATATCTTCATACTTTCTATTTTGATTTACCCAAGGATCAAGAGTCAACCAGGTGAAGATGGCTTGGATGGAGCATAAGGTGCCCCAAGATTGAATGGAATTAAAGGAACACAAGATATATCTGGAATAACAAACATCAATGGAACTAACTATTATTCATTAATTTCTACAACTGATTTAATTAATAATAATTAGTAACTAGAAACCAGAATAAACATTCACTAATCTATTTACTAATTTAATTTAGTAATGCTATGTTAGCAAGTCCAAACGTTAAAAACTTGATGTCTAAATCTTTCGGCGCCGAAAAATTTCTGCCAATATATAAATTTATTGAAATAATTTTATATAAAATCTTAAAAATTAAAATTTTTTAAAAAAAGACCAATTCTCTTAAATAAATCAATTACTCTGAATTTTACAATGTATAAAGTTCAACAGGTGGAGATGAAGAAAATGGTGGAGACAAGTCAGAAGAATAATGGCTTGAAAATTAAACTAGCTCTTATTGTCTCAACAATAGCTATTTTTTCAATGCTGTATCTATGGTGCACAACAACCCATCTTGTTTTCATGTTCATTGGTCTTACTCTACTAATAGCACAGGTATCTTCATTCGCATATTATAGTTCAACATCTATCGCCACTGATTATGAAGAAAGAAAGAAAAAATTGTTGAGGTGATTCAAGGTGTTCACTGCCGAACAGTTTTAAAATGATATTAATTAGTTTTATCAGTGCAGTAAAAGGACCAGTAATATACACAGCTTGGGCACAAGTAGGAGAACAAGTATTATACAAAGGAGTAGAACAGATTGGCGGTTCCCTAGCATGGGACTACTGCGGATATCAAATCTGGGAACAGACAATAGAAGTTATCAAAGAAAGACAGTTCAAACATGTTAGGAAATTAATTATTACACAATCAAAAATTTGGGTAATAGAAATAACATGGAATGAATTGATATGGCAGATATGGCTGGTAATATGGAGTCACTATGGTGATGGACTTAATGATGTTATAGGATTGTTTTTACGAATTGGATTTGAGTGGGCAACTTTTTACATTTTCTTCCCAAGGTTAGAAAGCTGTTATCATCATATGCTTAAGAGAATAATTTAATATACTTCTTTTTTTATTTTTGTTACTAGACCATATTTCCTATGATTAATTCATTTTAAATACTAAAAATTAACTATACCTTGTGATCCAATTAAATATAAAATAGATAATATATTGGGATTCTGTAAACTTATCGGTCGCTAAGACGTACCAACTGTATTGATACAATTTTGTATTTCAAAAATCATATCAATGTGGATATCTATAATTTAAAAATATTAATTAAAAATAATTTTATCAGAAATATCTTTCTTAGAATGCAACTAAGACTGATATCTATAGTGAAGAATTTAATATTGAATAATAAAAAAGATATGTATGAATAAAAAGTAGTTATCTTAAAAAAAACTACCTAGTCTAGTTAAAACATTCTCGTTAAATAGGTGAATTTCTTTGTTATTTTTATCTATGCATAGAATTGAGTTATTTACATCGCTGTTACAACCTTGAATGAGTAGTAAAATTCTTTTATTTTGAAAAAGATCGTATGGAAGAAAAGTGATTTGATTTTCTTTCCCCTCAAATTTTTCTACAATACTTCCTGATTTACCCTCCAATGCACGCTTAACTGAGGTAAGATTTGAAAACTGTTTTTTTTCAAAAGATTCTATTGATGCTGACGTCTCTTTTTCATTAGAATCACCAATCTTTACTCCATTTTTATCAATTAATACCAATCTAGTATTGTTTTGTAAATTAAGTGACTGCAAAAATTTGTCATAATTGTTAAAATTAATTGCTCCAGACAGTATTGCTATCATATAATTTTCTTTGTTGATTACTGGAGTAGCAATTATGGCGAGATTTGTTCCTGTTGTTGCTTTAGAGAGAATTGCATCGCTCACGTAAGTTTTTTTAGTCTGGTTCACTACTTGAAAATAATCTCGAAATGCAAAATTAGTTGCAGTTAGATTTAATTGATCTTGAAATGGTTCAAAAAAATATATATCTCCATTATTAAAATAATATAAAGTTGAATTTAATTCTTTAAATTGATCCAATAGTATCTTAGCTATTTTTCTCTTTTCTATCTCGGCATCTTCTGGTATACCCTTAACTTTTGGATCTATCAAATTTATATCAGGAGGTTGTAACATTTGTGGTAGACTACTGGCGATTTGTAATGCCGTAGCAAGTTTTGTTACCTTACTTTCAAGTATATTTTTTATATTTTCGAGTTCATTTAAAAGGGAAGAAGTGTTATTTTCGTTTATGTTATTATTATAGTATTGAGCATCTTGAGCATAAATAGAAGAGGTTGAAGGTGAGTTTACAGAAAATAAGATAAGACTACTGCTGATAGTAATAATACCAAATAAAAAACTTGAAATCTTTAACATTGTATAATCTTGAGAATTTTAAGAATAATTCAATATAATTCTATCTATAACTTGATAATTCAGTAGATGATATATACTATCTTACTTAAAAGAGGATATTGTTGAAAAGATTTGGCATTGTAAGGGTTCTGAGTACTTTGAGCATGACTAGTAATTGGGAACGATAAACTGGTATTTATTAATTTGGTTACTTATTTGAATATTCATTAAACAATTTTTAGTACCGATAGTAAGTAGTATAAAAAATGAAAAAGTAAATCAAAGATTTGAACTATTTAATAAAGTGAGATTACTTTAACAATTCGATCTGCCTTACATAGTTGATTCATGGAAATATAAATTCTAGTAATAGACAAATTTTATAAAAGAAAAATAAAACATATTTGTTATATGTTTAGAAGTCATCATTTGATGTTAATTCTATAATCAATCCATCATTCCATCCATACTTACTAAACATAAGATTAGAAACTGTCTTAGCTAGTATTGATTCTTTGATTTTATCGACTACTATTCTAGCATAACCTTTGTAGGTTTTATTGTTTACATTGAAGGTCACATTGGGATCAACTATAATATTTTGAACCCAATCAGAAGCTTTTTTATATTCTGATAAAATATAATATCTTTTATTATAATTTATAAACCATATTTCTATTGTATGCTGTCTTGTTGTCTTACGTCCTTTTGTTGTTAGATACAGAAATTGTGATGATGATTGATGCAAATCATTTTTATTAGTCATAATCTTTGGACAAAAATAATTAAACTTTATGAAATTGTTATTTAATTACGAATTACTGCAC
>DASUZI010000281.1:0-13488 GCA_036376955.1 Nitrososphaeraceae archaeon | reverse complement strand
TTATTGATATATTGTATTAGTTGGGCCAAAATAAAAGCAGTGTTATCAAATCGGGCTCAGAGGGATTTGAACCCACGACCAACTGCTCCGCAGGCAGCCATTCTATCCAAACTGAACTATGAGCCCACATATAGATATCTTGCTACTGTGAATTATAAATTTTACAGTATTATTTGTTATTGTATTTCATTTCTACTATCCCAGCACTTTCTGCAAAGCTGACCAGAGATATTCCAATGCGGTTTTGGGTTATATCTAAAGAATTTCAAATTACTTCCGCAGATAGAGCAGTAATTTCTTTCTTTATCAAATTCCTTATCTTTTTTTTCATAACATTTATGACATAGTATACTTCCTCTCTCTAAATTCCATTGCCACCTTGGTTTTACCTTTTCTGATTCAGATTTAATGAGATGACCACACATCGAACATGTATTCAGCTCTCTTTCCTGTTTTTCCTTCTCTAGTTGATTCTTCACTATATGCTCTTTTGTTTTAGAGATATGGCAATCACTACATAACACTCCATTTATATCCCATTCCTTATGAGGTTTGTACTTGTGTTCAAGTTTTCTTTTGCATATAAAACAAAATTCTTCTTTTTTCTTCCAAAATTGCAAAATGTCATATCACCTTTAGCTGATAATCTATTATAATATAATAAATATTATAAATTAATATTTATTAAAGCCACTTTATAACTGTATTTTGTTTTTAATTATTACCTCAAGTATTTATATCAAGTTGAGCAAATTTGCAATAAATATAATTATAGTATTCTAAAAAGCTGTATATATTTTTAATGAGCGGCGGTCAAATAATAGTATTAGAAGGAATAGACAAAGCAGGAAAAGGAACTCAATGTAAACTATTGAGTAATGCGATTAAGAAAGTAGGATTAGATTGTATAATTCTGGAGTTTCCCGATTACGCTACTCCTATCGGAAAAGAAATACGATTGTTTCTTGACGGGAGAAGATCCTACTCAACCGAAGTCCAACATTTGCTTTTATCAGTTAATCGATGGGAAAAAAAAGAGGAGATAGAAAAGGTTCTCCAAAGTGGAACTATTATTATAATGGATAGATATTATCAATCAAATCTTGTATATGGATTGTCCCATGATTTAGATTTAAACTGGTTAATTAACTTAGACAGAGGGCTACCACAAGAAAATCTTGTTATTATACTTGAGATAGATCCTGAAACGTCGTACAGAAGAGTAAGTTATAATAGGGATGTTTTTGAGAGAAATCAAGACTTTCTAATAACTGTTAAACAAAACTATAGAAAATTATCTAAGGTTTATAGATGGAACATAATCAATGGTGAAGAAAATGTCGAAATGATCCATAATAAAATTTGTAACCTAGTTAAAGAAAAACTAAATATTTTATTTTAATAATTACCTTCATTATTGTATTAAAAAAATCAATAGGAAATTGGTATTGGATATTTAAGGATTGCATGCAGATGCAATCAATATCTCCCACGGAAATGTAATTTTATTATTTTTCAGAAAAGGTAAAGTATTTTTTTTTGACTCATCTTTAATTAAATGGAGAATCTCCTCATTTTTATTAATTATTTCTTTTATAGAATTTGCTGTACATTCCATATAATTATGCCAATATTGTTCAAATGTTCCAGCAATATATGAAAATTGATATTTTTCAATTTTTACATTCGTAAATCCTGTTCTTACTAAAAGATTATGCAATTTGTTACTATCTCCCAACGAATGAACAGATGGGGATCCAGTGGGTATGAGATTCGGAATAAATTTAATAATATTTCTCATAATACAGTTAAAGTAAGGCACATTTTCAGCTAGTCCGTGAACACACAAAACAATTACACCCTCTTGAACCATTATTTTTCTTATTGAATTTAATGTTTTCATAGGGTCAGTAAAGAACATTGCTGCAAATTGACTAACTACTTTGGAAAATTTATGTGAAAAGAAAATTTTTTCAACATCCATTTCTATAAAATCTACATTTGAATCTTTTGTTTCAGATTTTGCTATCGAAAGTGCTTTTCTTGAAATATCAATTCCAATTAATTTTCCTGTTTTGCCTAATTTCTTGGCTATTTTTTTTGTTACTGTTCCTGTACCACATCCGAGATCTAAAATAAAATCAGATTGTTGAATATTTGCAATATGGATTAATTTTTCTGTAGCACCAAAAGGCCCGATGTCATTCTGAACCCAATTATTATGGTATTTATTTGCTATCGTATTCCAATTAGATATAATTTTTAATTTGTAGGTTATTGGATCAAATTCTGTCATTTTAATTTTTTTTATTTGCTAGTATATATATTTCATAGATTGATTCCCTGCATGTTAATGATTTTTCTTCTATTATTTTTTTCGAATAAGTACAGTAATTTTATTTGCCATGATTATTAAATAACATATTTAACAAATCGAATTTTTTATATCGATACTATTGGTTTAAAATGAAACTCTATTTTACTACCTCTTAACTTCAGAGAATATTCTCATATAAATCTAAAGCTGCCAATGATTCTTACATTATAAATTTCATAAATTTGGTTATGATATTCTTTAAATTGGGAAAAATTAAGAGGAGAGCAAAGAAATACCCGAAATTATAAGAAAGTCTATCTATTTGATAATAATCGATAAAATTCAAAACAACAATTCATGTTGTCAAAAAATAATGTTAAAAACCTTAAATTAAATTAAGTTGACCTAATATATTTAATAGATTACCAACTTAGATGTGAGTTTAAATCTTTTACATAATAATGAAAAATGATCGGAATCGAAAGAACGATAAAAAATCTAATAACAAAATTAAAGCATAATATAACTAGTCAAGAATAAAACTAATTAACATACAAGAAATTTAACCGATTAAAGATGCAAATGCAAATTAGAATTTTATTTTTATATTGATCTTTGCCTATATAACATTATTAATTTTTATCATATTTTATTTATAAAACTGTATTTGTAAGTTATGTATATGGTACTGATACTTAATTACTTTAAGTATCTCTTAGTATAATAAATATAAACATTCTAGTGGAATTTCTTTTGAAGGGATGACAAGTGTCTAGTTTAAACATTATTTTTTTTATTCTCACCTTTTTATATATGAGTAGTACTAGTATTGGATATGACTGAAAAATCAACGATTTCTGATGATTATAAAGAAATAGGTACTTCTAATATAACATCAAGTAATTTAGAACAGGGATCTGAAGCTAACCACCAAAGAACAGATATTAATGAATCAATAGGATACGAGAGTAAACCAGTAAAAAACAAAATATCTGGTAAAGTACCAGGATCTTTAACAGAAGTGGCAAAAGAAGGAAAAAATGCAATTAATAAAACATTTTCATTTGGAGACCAACAAGATAGAAGCAAAGGTTTTAAATCAATAATTTTAGGATTATTTGCTTTAATTGGATTTATTATCCTTGTTTATTCAATATTTATAGCAGTTATCGGCGAACCACTAGCATCAGTAGCAGATACTGTATTTATTGCTGCATTAATTGGGTCTTTTACTTTGGTAGCAACTATAATAAGCCATCAATTTATTAAAAGATAAATTTATCAAAATCAACATTTTTATTTTATTAATAGTATTGTTTAGATTTTTTTTCTCCAATTGCTAGAGTTACAATTTAATAATTCTAAATAATAGTCCTAAAATGTATTTAATAAAAAGTATATTTTTAAAAGTTTGTGATAGTAGATATCAGGCAAATATTAAATGTTAATTACCTATTATATCCTATATAAATAATACAAATTAGCCAATTAACATCATATTTTTTTTAATTAGTGGATTAATAATTAAAAAAGGCCTTTTATTATAACAAATCGATAAACTAGTTATATATTATTTTTAAAATAATAATCAAAAATTTTTGTTATTGTTGATAATTCTTTATACTTAAATACCAAAATTAAAATAGTATAAACCTAGAAATCAATACTTTACAAAATTCAAGAGATAAAGTCTTTAAGTCATGACCATATACAAACTTTAAATATTAAAAGAATCGAACTTTGATATATATTTTTAGAGGTAGTATACTTGATACGTAGAAAATATAAGACCTATAAAAAGACTCCAGACTAGGATCCCAATAATAATCTAATAGCCTGGCTTTATCTAATTATCTTGTGTCATATACAGATAAATTCATTAATACCTTTTAAAAAACTGGCCAACACATTGAATTTCAGCGTATTACTCCACTTTATTTTTATACTAATAATAGTTTATAAATTAAAACCGTAAACTAAATAGAGAATAAGATTTTATTAGATTCATGGTATCGACTAAACTTCTAAAGTTAAAAGTAGAAATGGACATTGATATACCAACAGATCTTATTGAAAACAAGAACAGACTAAAATTAATTGAAGAAGGAATAATAAAGAGTATATGTAAAGGTTTATACGAAGAAGGAATTTCATTTCACATTAGAAACTCGAATTTCCAACTTAATAAACAAGATGAAATAAATAATTAATTTGGACATAGTATCTTTAACTTGTGACTCTGTTTAGAGAATATTCTATCTGAAAGAATATTGAAAGAGGGTATAAACATAAACTTTATTATTATAATGTTGTTTTGTATACTATAAAATATTCATTCAGTGTTAACATAAAACAATAGATATAGGTAATGATGACTCGGATGGGATATATTCTTTCTTTCTGATTTTGTCCGTCGAGCATTATTGAAATTATTTGTTTTAAATTTAAAACCACAATCCACTACTACTCACTCTGCAAGGAACAAAAGAAGGTTACGGCTTTGGTATGAGATTCCTTGGTTGTTTTTTAGAGTATTTTTTATTATCAATAGAATAATAATTTGATACAGTTTTCATTAATTATGAATGAATTGTCATAGTCCTCTAAGGTTGAACATAACAACAAAAGAGTTTATGACAGTGTGGAATTGTGTTATATTTGTATTCGGTATATTCGTAGTGTGAAATTGTATATAATATTTTAAGATAATATAATAACCATAACCCCTCAAAAAATAGACATAATAAGTAGCGAACAGTGAACTTGTAAAAAATCCAAAGGGTGATACTTCTGACTTGTGCATATTATTATAACTAGGAAAAAATATATAAAGTCTGAAAATAATAGAGTAATATATTCTACATAACATATTAGTGAATAATACTTTAATTTTTCAATGACTGATCATATTATTCTAAATAATGCTAAAAATGTTTTATTAATTATTTTAGCTCAGAAGGTATATCGTTAAAATAAATTAAGAAATAATAATAAATTTTTAATCCAATATATTATTGATAGATTCATACTTTTTGTACCTATCTTTGTTCCTTACTTTTTCAATAACATGGACCTTATCTACTTTACCAAATTCACAGGTAATATCTAAAGACTCCATATCGTTATTTAATATTAATTATTTCTCATTCAATAAATATTCATATTCTTTAATAGTTTTTTGAGCATCTTGTTACTGAAAAAAAGTTACAAGGTCACTATGCAAAGGTATATTATAATTTTTACCATATACTAGTTGATCTATTTTTTCTGTTTGAACCTCTTTATCAGAACTTCTATAACTTAACTATCTGGAACATTCCTGGCTATGCCTACAAACCTTTTAATAAAATGTGAATATTGTTTTACATTTTCCATTGATTCGTATAACCTTTATATATACCCAATCTGGAATTCCTTCTGCATTATCCAAAGATATTTTTTACTGGCACTCAAAATACTATCCTCAAAGAAACTCTAAAAAGATAGTGGAACAATAACATGCACTTGTAACATTAACTTCTTGTAAAATATGCATCAACGTTCGAACTAGACTTAATTTTGCCTCTAAACATTGCAATGGCAAAAGGTTTCAATTGTATTATGTTTACTCTTAAGATTATGATATCAGTATAAAAACGATTGATGGATTATTATTTTATAAAATGCAAAAGATCTATAGTTTTAATCACAATTGATATATTCAACCATTATAACGTCAGTATTTGATTAACAATTTGGTTTATGAAATGAAATTTGATTAATAATGACAAGAAAATTGGTATAACTAATATAAGAAAAGAAATATACAATCTTCTATGATAAAGAAAAAAGGTACAGATTGTATTATCTCTGATTTATTTCCCCAAGTTCATATATTGTTTGCCCTAGTTGCGGTAAAAGATTTATCTTAATAACGTGCTAATATGAAATTTCCTAATTTTTTCAAGATTGGTTCCTTTGGAAGAATGACGAGAGGATTTCAAAAAGTAAAAATGTATAATAAAGTAGTATGTCCCATATGCGTTAAATATACAAAGAATCATGTAATAAATCACTTCAATTCAAAATATTTATGCCTAAAGTGTTACAAGTCGTTAAAAAGTCGTAAGGAATTAAATGAATTAGTTGGCGGCGGGTTAGCTGAATTGATTCTTACAAAAGATGATACTTGATAATTTTTATACTTCAAGATTCGATAGTAAAACTGAAACTCAAATTAATAATCAGTTACCAATTAAGTTATTAATTATTCTAAATGATAAAATTCACCAAATGAAGACGACTAGATGATTAGATAAGGTTATAACCTTCTCCTTATTAATTTACGAATTTATAATGATGAATGCTAAACAAAAATTATCAAACAAGACGCATATTAATTAAAATACAAAGATCCAAATTTACCTTGATAAATATTGAATAAGAAATAAACTAGAATTATTGTATAATGACATGTCTGATAGAAAGGGAATATTAATAATCTTCGTTACTAATACTAATTTTTTTAATATTAATGTTGATGATTTAGAATTTGATCGATAATTTCGATTTCCTAAATAATTTTGTTTGAACAGAGTCGAGGTTTTTTTTGTTTATGACGAACATTTCTAATTTCATTATTAAAATGTAGAAATATATAGATACATTAAGATGGTAACAATAAAAATAATCGATATATCTTAGTTATAACTAATCTAAAAATAGACTTCATATTCTATGATACTGTAGATAATTATTTTAATGCTATTGATTATATTTTAAACTTAGATTTTTATAGATTAACTGGTTGTATCAATTTAATGTAACAGTATTAGCTATGAATGCCCTATTTTTGCATATGTTGTTATATTTTGTTAGAAACAAAACATCGATAATTATAGTTATGTACTCTGTATTTATATTTTTTAGTCTCAGCCTTTGAAATACATCTAAAGCACTAACAATTTTTAGAAAAGATAAAAGAAGCTACGGGTCTGTATGTAACGGTATTCAAAGATTTGATTCTAGCCAGTTTTACAGAAGGAAAAGAATTTTTGCATTTATTATTGATGAGAGGAAGGTTCAGACACGTTACAAACATGCTTGGATATGGATTGCAATTGAATCAGTTCACAAAGCGATAGTTGGTATCCACATTTATGAAGAAAGAAACATGTTTGTAGCAAAAGTATTATATTCATTCTTTAGTTAGTAAATATGGAAACCATACAAGATACACAGATGGGTAAATGGTATCATCAAGTCTATGCTTTTCTACATCTAAAACACAGACTACATTCACCATTAGAGAAGAGTATGATTGAAAGAATGATGTAGTATTTCAAACATAGAACTAAATCTTTTGATGATTACTATTCTTATAATAGTAATAAACAAATTGTGATCTACAACACGTATACAATTGAATCACATTGATTGTTTATATTGTAAAAATTAGAAATACGATTCAATTTAAAAGGGGAGGTGAAATAGTATTAATTTAAGAGCCAAATTAAATCCAGATATATATTATAATTATATTGTAGAATATTTTTCCAGTAGAAATGGAAGGGTTAATAGTGGTCAAATTTAAATATTATTTTGGTTCACATTTTTTTACAAATAATTAAAGTCTATCAAAATTAATCGTAATTAAATGATGGTTAAACAGAGATGTTATTGTATTATTCAAAAAAGATAAACATACACGAGTTAGAAAGTAGGATTCAAATATATTAATTATATATTGAAAATCAAAATTATGTTACGAAGTGTTATTTAAAATATAACTAAATTATAATTTTGATATTTATTATCAACAAATAATTCCATCATTACTCTAGTATAAATTAGAAACTTGTTACCTTAGAGATAATATTTAATACTATACTAATTATTTAAGGATATGGCTCTAATCAAGCCCAGAATATTTATCGTTCAGGATGACAAAGATGCGAATACAGTTCTATCAGGTATTTTATGGTTAAAAGGAGCTGAGCCTTTCAAATTTACAAGAACAGAGAAATGTATAAAAAAAATTAATGAAGTTGAGGGGAAAGTTGAAGTAGTAATATTAGGTGGAAATATAGCAGCAGATAGAAATTTAATGTTTATTGTAAATATAAAAAAAATAAATTCATCTATTAAAGTTCTTGTTATTGCGGATGAGGATTCTGATAAAACAAGGATATTGGGATATGGTGCAGATGAATTTTCACTGAAACCAATTAGTCCTGAGAATGTAGCTGATAAATTGTTCATGTTAATATCAAGAGACACAGTTATGGAAAAGAGATATTAAAAATGAGAAAGAATTAGTTTTCTTTTACATACTATCCTGGAATACAGTAATTATATCAGGAATACAGTATCTAGTATAGATACATTTTAATGTCTTAATTATTAATACTAAAATAAAACTGATATAAAATTGATTCTAATCAAAATTGAAAATTGTATTCTAACATAAATAATTTATTTGTAGTATAAGAAATACGTATTTATTCATTAATGGATTCAAGATGGTACGTCTCTACCGGCTATTTGATTTTGGGATCTTTTAACATATTTATTTCCATTTACTAAGTAAATATTTTTATAACTCATAACTGCATTTAAGAC
Organism: Nitrososphaeraceae archaeon; assembly: GCA_036376955.1. GTDB lineage: Archaea > Thermoproteota > Nitrososphaeria > Nitrososphaerales > Nitrososphaeraceae > TH1177. The sequence continues at coordinate 4,571 of DASUZI010000281.1, read as the reverse complement.
AAGTTATAAAATTTTTTATCATAGTGGTTATAATTGTAATAAAGTATAATGTGAAAATATATTTATGGAAAATAAAGGGGATAATACTCAGTTACCAAACAAATCGTCTTCTGTAACAAGTAGTAATAGAGAAAACATGGACAAAGTCGAAGAAAAACCAAAGTCCTTTACTGATAAAATAGTAAATAAAATATCACATATTGATAGTGTGAAGGAAATTGAAAATGCCTTAGATAAATCCTCTAATGTAAAATTTATAACCTTTGGTTTATTTACTTTAATTGGTTTTATAGTAATAATTTATGCTATATTAGTTGCAGTTGTAGCAGATACAGTAATTCAATCTGCAAATGTATTCTTTGTAGTTACTATCATAAGTATTTCTACTCTAGTTGGAACACTTGTGTATCAAATTCGTCCTCCAAAATAGTTATAATATAATAATACGATATGAAACTTCAATTTATTTATTCTTTATTTATGGAAATTATTATATTAATATATTATAAAACTATAATACCAACAACAATTCATGAACAAAAATCTCAAATGTTATAATCATTTATTTGCATCTGAACTTATCGAACTACTGTTAGAATAAATATGTTCTATTTTTAACACAGTTATTTTAAGATATTATCCAGGCTTTTTCAATCGTTATTAGTAGTAATTTTGTTTTGTTCCACTACAAAACTATCACAATATAACATATTTAAAAATATTTTTTATACGGATAAATAAAATGAAATCATGATGATATAATAATTGGGTAAATTGTCCATAAAAAATTCTTTTGTCTAAAACAATAGAATTTAGATCCTAATAATTTTGCAAATTTTATTTTCCTTTGTTGTATTTATTATTAATTTCCTTAAAATAATACGAATTTGATAGCTCCCACTATAATTATAATATTATGGCGTATACCGTTATTTTCAAATAATTTATTTACTTAATGCTTTTCTAACTTCAGGCAATGCCAAAGCAAATCCAACATGTATACAATCAAATTTATCATCAGATATACATTTCAAATTTTTATTTTTAATTTGTACTTCAATTAATCTGTTGTTTTTTCTCAAGTCCTTTAAAATGATTATATCATCGTTTAAACTGATTAAAGAGATAAAAGGCGCTTCCTTTAATATTCGCCTTCTTTCAAGTTCAATCAAAGCGGATTCAGATACAAAAGATGCAAAAGACAGAGCAGGATTTTTGTCTTTCTCCAGAATATATATCTCTTCTAATTTTTTTAATACCTTTCCACTAAAGGTTATCGTTCTTTGACCTGGCTGGGGCATTAAATATAATCATGTGAAATTCCTTAATAAATTTAACGTTTATATACGTTTATTAACCGTTATTAACTATGCAAAATTGGAATACACAAACAAAAATTAATTGGAAAAATGATGTAATGCCAGTAATAAAAGAAAGACTAAAATTATTTAACCGATATGGTATAATTCCTACACTCAAAACTATATTTTATTCACTAGTAATTTTAAATATTATTCCAAATTCATTTAGTTATTATAAATATCTAAGTAAATACACCATTCATGCAAGAGTGAGAGGAGAATTACCTATTAGTTGTTTTCCCGAACAAGATTTACCTAAAATAACAAATTCATATAATGAATTTGTTGATGCAAAACAATACATTCAAAAAATAGTAAATTATCTTGAAGAATCATCCATAACATCTTCAAATCGAGATTATCCATTCAATAATAAAGGTGATCATTTATACAATGATATAGAAATATGGGTTGAAACTAATGGAATTAGCTTTACTCTCCATAATCTGTTGAATGAATCAGGTATCAAAATAATTTCAAACAAACGAACTAATAATTTAGGATTCATCAATAAAAATATTAGGCGATTAAAATATTCTTTGAAAGAAGATAGAAAAGTTACCATTCTATATTTTGGTAATTTTGATCTATTTAACACCGATATTGATAAAATAATAAATAACACTCTAATAAATTTCAATTTAAATATTGATTTTAAAAAAATTGCAATTACAGAAAATCAAATGAGGAATTTTCATTTGCCAGAAAATCCAAATCCTGAAATAATAAGAAAGTTGGACAGCAATTTACGAAAAGAGTATTTCATTAAAAAATATGGACGAGTATTTCAGATAGAATTAGAATCTCTTCAGGCTTATGCTCCAGAAAATTTTAAGAATCTTGTTATTGGATCAGTAAATAATATTTTGAATAACCATAAAAATTGTAAAAATATTAAAAATTTCCATTTATTGGCTTAATACTTTAAAGTATCCATTCTCTCGAAATAAATTATCAATTCACTAGCATAAATAGTATTTTGGAAATAGAATAATTTTAGAATGTATTACAGTCAAATTAAATATTATTCTGAAATGTTGTTTCTTTATTTGGCGTTAAAAATAATTAAAGACCACCGATTTAATATAATCTCGTCAATACAGATATATTCAATGTCTGAGGGTCCAGAGGTAAAAATCATTGCAGATAAAATACTTGCCTCATTGTACGGAAAAAAAATAGAAGATATTATATTTAAAAATATGAATATTGATATTAAAAATAGAATCATAGGATCCGAATTAAAAGAAATTAAAACATTTGGAAAGAATATTGTCATTAAATTTTCTTCAGGAATTTATCTTCGTAATCATATGATGATGTGGGGAAAATGGAGGATTTACGATCGGCACGATTATGATAATGGATTAGCAATACCACCTATAAGGAAGAGATGGAACAAAAAATCAGTGCTAGTAAAAAATGTTAGAGATGTAAGAAATGATTCCCGTTTAAGATTGACAATCATTACAAAGGAAAAGGTTTTGGTTGAATTTAATGGCCCAATATTACAATTTTCAATAGATAATCCCGCAGAAAAAGAACCAATAAATTCTTTAGGTCCAGATTGCCTAGATGAGTTTTTCAATCTAAATGGAGCTAAAAAAAGATTACAAACAAATCCTCAACTTCTCATTTCGGAGGCATTATTAGATCAGAAAATAATCTCGGGAATAGGTAATAAATATAAATCTGAAATTTTATTTATTTGTAGAATTTCGCCTTTTAAACTAATTTCAAAACTTGATCCAACTGAGGAAAAAATTCTTTTTGAAAGAATTCCAAAAATACTTAAATATGGATATAAAAACTTTGGGAGAACTAGACATTTGTTAGAAAATGAGAAAAATTCCTGGAATACGAGACATTGGGTCTTCCGAAGATCAGGGAAATTATGTTGGATCTGCAAATCAATGATTAAATCTGAAAGGACAGTAACTAGTCGTTCAACATTTTGGTGTCCAAAATGTCAACAATAGTTTTTAATTACATTCATTTCAATTTCCCATTATTTTACATCTAAAAAAGATATAAATTGAGGGTGCAAAATTTTTACCAAAAAAAGTTCTTAGGCACTCCGAGGCATCTCTTATAGAATTTTTTAACCTAATCATTTTATTTGAATGCTTGCCATTTCCAGAAAAATAATAATAATTTTAAGTTTATTGTTAATAAAGATTAAATCATTAATAACAATAATAAAATTAACCTATAATATTTTAAATTCTATTAGTTATAGAAAATGATAAAAAATTGAGTAATCAGAGTATTAGTATAAGTGTATTGATGATAATAATAATATTGGTTTTACCTGTTCAATATATAACCATACAAATTACATCTAGCCAAATTGATAATTCTACCTCTACTAATAATATTACCAATACAACCCAACCTCAGTCCTTTGTCAAACCTAAAGTAGATCTAAAAGTAGAAGGTACTATTGTCGATGATAAAATTAAGGGAGGAGACGGAAATGATGAACTCAATGGAAGAGAGGGAGATGATCAACTAAATGGTGGAAAGGGAGATGATGAAATCGATGGAGATGAGGGTAATGACATTATAAAAGGACAACAAGGTAATGATATAATTGAAGGTGACGAAGGCAATGATAATTTGATTGGAGAAAGGGATGTTGACATAATCACAGGTGATGAGGGTGATGATAAAGTAATTGGAGGAAAAGGTGACGACCACATAGATGGAGGAAAAGGCAGCGATGAGATTGATGGAGGAGAGGGAGCAGATATCATGATAGGAGGTTTGGGATCAGATACTTTTATTTGTGATGAATTTGATAAAATTATGGATTTTGGTTCTATTGAGGGTGATAAAAAGATCGGATCGTGTTTAGTAGTAAATAACATTAAATCTAATACAACACAACTTGGAGAGAATATTACAATACAATAATTAATAGATGTCTTATTCATATATTGACTAAAAAAATAAAATTATAATATTTCAAAGTGTCACACTTGAATTGTCTAATCGTGTATTTTATTATAAAATAGTAAACTGTAACTGTAGTTTGGCAACTGCGCTTGAACTTTTTTTCCTTTATTAAATATCATCTACATTACCAGAAATATTTTTCTCAATTTCATTACCTCCTTTACTTGGTTTAGTTTTCCTGTTTCTGATATTTATCGAGTGATTCAGAATGAAATCTATTATTATACAAACCCAAAAATTTATCGATAGTAT